>JBLYYW010000371.1:0-3868 GCA_048550155.1 Acidimicrobiales bacterium
GTTGTGCTCGGCCGATTTCTCTCTGAACTCGGCCTTCGCTCGGGAGCAACAGTCTCATGACATCCACGGTTCCCTCGGCGTCGATCATCTTCCTGCCCCGCGAGCGCTACGAGCTGACTGCCGAGTCGCTTGCCACAATGTTGGACAACACGGCAGAGCCCTTTGAGCTGTTCGTGGTGGCCCCCGCGGGTCCCGATCGAGATCGACGGGAGCTGGACGAGGTGCTCGAGCGTCGACCGGCGACGACCGTGCTCGAAGCCGACGCTCCCCTACTACCGGCGGCGTCGAAGAATCTGGCGCTGGGTCATGTCACTGGAGACTTCGTCGCCATCGTCGAGAACGACGTGTTGTACCCCTCGGGATGGCTGGAAGGGCTGATCGCCGCAGCGCTGGAGTTCCCCGCCGATGTCGTTTCACCGCTCATCCGAGAGGGTCGAGGAGCCGATGAGCACTTCGATCATCATCTCGGTCGCATCGATGCCACCTCGGACGACGAGCCGGTCAGGATTCGAGGGATCGACGGGCCCCGCAACGCTCTCACCGAGCGGACCCAGGTCGACTTCGTCGAGCAGCATTGTCTCCTGTACCGTCGGACAGCCCTCGCCGCGATCACCCCTTTCGACGAGGAACTCAACACCCGCGACGAGGTGGACGTGAGCATGGCACTCTGGGCCGCCGGGCAGACGATCGTGGTGGAGCCAGCAGTGAGGATCAACTATGTCCCGCCCACGACATCGCCCGCAGACGACGAGTTGGACTACTACCTCCTGCGGTGGGATGAGGAAAGAGCGACGGCCAGCCGCCAACGTATCCGAGCGCGTTGGAACCTGGCGGATACCCCCGGAGATCTCGGCTTCGTAAGAGCTCGCAACAACCTCGTTTCTCTACCTCATATGCACGACACACTGGCCGGACTGGTTGCCGAGGGCGGACGTACGATCCTGTTGGAGAACGGCGAATGGTTCGGGACCGAGGTCACGGGCGATCTCGATCTCGTCCCCTTCACGGACTGCCAGGGCCATTTCGGCGGTTTCCCTTCTGACGATGCCGAATCGATGGAAGAGTTCAACCGGGCCGTGGCAGCGGGAGCCCGCCAGCTCATCATCGGATGGCCGGCGGACTGGTGGCTCGACCATCTTCCTGCACTTCGTGACCATCTCGAGCATCATGCTCGCCTCGTGAGAGACGACGCTCGGCTTCGGGTCTATGCGCTGGAGGGTTTGTGAACCGACCTCTTCGCATCGGTCTCGTCGCACCGGTCTGGCTTCCTGTTCCGCCGGATACCTACGGAGGGACCGAGGCTGTCGTGGCGCTCCTGTACCGCCGCTACGTCGAGGCCGGTCACGACGTCGTACTCTTCGCCACCGGCGACTCGACGGTTTCCCGAGAGGCGGTCAGATCCGTGACTGCCCGGGGCCTCATCGAGCATATGGCAGCCGGTGAAGCGCTGGCGTACGAGCATTACGTCAATGCCCTTGCGGCCGAGGTCGTCGGATCCTCAAGAGGTTTCGACGTCATCCACAGTCATCTGGGCTTGGCCCAGCTTCCCGCTCTCTCCCTCGCAGCGTGTCCCGTCGTCCAAACATTGCACACACCGCTCGATATCGACGACTGTTGGATAGCTGGGCGTTACCCGGGTGTCGAAATGGTTGCACTGACACATGCCCAGGCGAAGCGGCTATCACGTCCCGTGACCGTCGTTCCATCCGGGCTTGACCTTGGAGAGTATCCGGCAACGAAAAGCGCCGGACCGCACCTCGCGTTCCTCGGACGGATGGGTCCGGGCAAGAACCCGCTCGGCGCCATCCAGGTGGCAGCGTCGAGCGGTCGCCCGATCGTGCTTGCGGGTGCGCCTCAGAACCGTGAGGAGCGGGACTACTTCCGCACCGAGATCGAACCGTTGATCGACGGAGACAGCGTGCGCTATTTGGGTCCTGTCGACCATCCGGCCAAGACCCGCTTGCTCAGCGACGCGTGCGCCATGTTGTTCCCGATCGTCGCCGACGAAGCCTTCGGGCTGGTAATGATCGAGGCGATGGCCTGCGGCACACCGATTGTGGCCCGTGGGCACTCCAGCGTGCCTGAAATCGTGGATGAAGGAGTAACTGGTTTCTACGCCGACGATTTGGATGAGCTGTCGTCACTGGTCGACGATGCCGCCGCTCTCGACCGAGCGGCAATACGGCGACGGACCGAGGAGCGGTTCTCCTACCAACGCATGGGTGATCGGTACCTGTCGCTGTTCGAGGGGCTCGTATGACGGTCCCTATCGCGCGTATCGTCGCAATCGCTCCACACCCCGACGACGAGACTCTCGGGTGTGGCGGGGCCCTGGCCCTGCACGTCGCACGTGGCGACGACGTATCGGTTGTGTGGTTGACCTCGGGAGAGCGCGGTATTCCCGGGGTTGATCCGGCTTCGGTCGCAAAGACGAGGCGAGAGGAAGCACGTGCCGCAATCGCTGCGCTCGGCGTGACGGACGGAACCTTCCTCGGCCTTGCTGATGGAACGCTCTCTGATCATCGCGATGCCGCAGTCTCCCGGCTTCTGACCCAGCTCGCTGATCGGCACCCCACGGTGGTCTACACACCCCACGGACAGGAAGCGCACCGCGACCATTCGGCCACAACTGCGATAACGGTCGAAGCACTACGCCGCCATGCAGATCCAAATGTCGTTTTGTTCGGATACGAGGTCTGGTCACCGCACGCCTGGCCAGATCACAGCGAGGACGTGGGCGAGGTGTTCGACCAGAAGCTGGCTGCGCTGGCGTGCCACCGTAGCCAAACTGCACAAGTGCCGTACCGACAGCTCGCGATAGGGCTGGCCTGCTTCCGGGGTGCGATGACCCTCGGATGCGAGCGAGCGGAGTCGTTCGTCGCCATCACCTGGAAGGAAGATCCATGACTGAGGCTCACATTACGATAGGGGTCGTTCCCCGTGAAAGATTCAGCGCTGCGCCTGAGGCGCTGCGGAGGTTGCTCCAAAACACCCCCCAACCATTTGAGCTTCTCATCGTGGACGCAGGAACTCCGGAGCCCTGGCGTTCCGACATCGAGCAGATCCTGGCCTACAGATCCGACGCGACCGTCGTGCCAGCTCCGGCGGACACGGGACCCCTTTTACCGAATCAGGCTCGCAACCTGGTACTCGAGCACGCTACTGGCGACTGGATCTGCCTGCTCGAAAACGATGTACTCGTCGGCGAGGACTGGCTGAACCCCTTGCTCACAAACGCCGAACGGCACGGTGCAGGAGCCGCAGTTCCCCTGATCCTGGAGCGATTCGACCGATTCGAAAAGGTTCACTTCGATGACCGGCTACATCGCATCATTGAGGTGCGAACCAGCTCCGGGATAAAACGACGCATCGAAGCACGCCCCGACTGCAAAGAGGACGACCGGGGCGGTGACACCCGGATCGTGGACTTCATCGAGACTCACTGCATGCTGTTCACCACCGACGCGCTCGACCAGGTCGGTGGGTTCGACGGCGAGATCACCGCACAGGAGGAAATCGACATCTCATTTGGCCTCCACGCCGCGGGGATAACCGCGGTGTTCGTGCCGCAGTCGACGGTGACGTTCCTCCCACCCCCTCCTGTGTACCCGAGCGAACGGGCCTACTATCACGCCAAATGGAATCCGGAGACCTATCAGAACGACCGGCGTCGTATGCAGGAACGTTGGGGGATCGTGGGCTACCCGAGCGCCACCGGCGTGGTGGAGTCTCGACGCGCGATGGCCGAAGGATCGATCCAGGACCAGATCCAAGCTGAGCTGGATCAGCGCAGCTTCCTCGACGCCACCCGCGAGGATCTGGCTCCGCTTCTCGATCGTGGTCGTCTGATTCTGGTCCATGACGACCA
>JBLYYW010000372.1:0-2525 GCA_048550155.1 Acidimicrobiales bacterium
CGTTCGTCATAACGAACATGACCGACGAATATCTTGGCCTATTCGTGAGTGTCCTCGAGGACGGGCATGCCTATCAAGAATTGATCGACCTACAGACTGCACCAGGAAGGTATTACCCGAAACCGCAATGGGTTATCTACTCGCAGCGGATCACCCCCGACGCCCCGATCGAACTGGCACCCATCCAACATGTCGTCGGCTACGACCTCGAGCCCGGAAGGCACGCGATCTACTTCGGAACCGCCAACAACGGGCTGTGGTTCTGTGCACCCCTGCTCGTCACCGATCCAAGCTCGAGTCCCCCCGAGATCATCGAAGTTCGCTTCGACGGAAGCACATGTACCGCCACCGCCCCTTCTGTGCTCCCGAGCGGCGTCCGTTCATTCGTGTTGGAGGACCGCACCGGCGAGGGTCTCGCTGACGTGCGGACTATGGCCATCGCAGACGATCACACCTATCAGGATTTGCTGGACCTCCAGGACGAAGAAGGCGAGTACGTCGCGCTCCCGCCATGGGCCGACTGGCCGCTGACCACATTCGAGCCGATCGAGCGCGAACTGGCAGAGAACGAGATCGGCAAGAAGCTCATCCTCGAACCCGGCAAACATGCGATCGCAGTCGGCACAGGCAAAGGCACTTGGTTCTGCGGGGCACTCCAAGTGACCGAGCCATAGGTCTGGCGCTCGCCCTACTCCAGAACGGTGATGTTCCTCTCGGCACACATGTCCTTCAGGACCTTGGGCCAGACGGTCACAGAAACCTCCCCAAGATGCGCCTTCTTGAGCAGCATCATGTAGGTCCGCGACTGTCCGATACCTCCACCAATTGAAAGAGGTATCTCGTCGTTCATGATCGCCTGGTGATACGGCAGGTCGAGAAAGTCGAGCTGTCCGGTCATCGCCAGCTGCGAGACCAATGTTTCCTTGGTGACCCTCACGCCCATAGACGTCAGTTCATGGCGCCTCCTGGTAACCGGATTCCAAACCAGGATGTCCCCGTTGAGGCCGTGCGTCGGCTCACCGGCCGCGGAGACCGTCTCGGTGATCCAGTCGTCGTAGTCGGCCGCCCGCATCTCATGGTGAAAGCCATCGGCAAGTGGCCAGCCGATGCCGTAGATAAAGATCGCCGGGTACTTCTGCACGATCCGCGTCTCCCGTTCCTTGCGGGGAAGATCGGGATACATGTCGAGAATCTCTTCGGCGTGAAGGAACGTGAGTTCCTCCGGCAGATTTGGGTACTTCGGCGTGTTTAGCTGTGGGTACAACTCCTGGACATGCTTCTCGGCACCGACAAGCACGCTCCAAATCTTCTGGACGATCCCCGTGAGGAAGTGAAGATTGCGCTGCTCCGGCGCCATGACCCTCTCCCAGTCCCACTGGTCCACATACGCGGAGTGGTCGTGATCGAGGAAATAGTCCTTGCGGATCGCCTTCATGTCGGTACAGAGACCCTCGTCGACCTCAAAGCCGAACTGGGCCAGCGCCGTCCTCTTCCACTTGGTGGCGGCCTGCACGACCTGGGCATCGATCGGGTGCTTGTCATGGTCGTTCGAGATGTGAAACCCGACCGGGCTACGAGATCCGTCGCGGTCGAGCATGTCATTGACACCGCTCTCCGAATCCACAATCAGGGGAACCTGGACCATCATCAGGTTCAGTTCCTTGCAGAGGTTCTCCTCGATATATGCCTTTGCTGCAAACAACGCAGCCATCGTCTCCCGAGGGGTGAGGAGGGACTCGTAGTCGTCGGGAAGGACTTTGGCGAGGTCGGGGTAGTTGCCGATCCCCGGTCCGGCTAGGTCGGCGGTCTTGTCGGTCATCAAGCCTCCTGTCTAGAACTGATCCAACGTATCAACTGGGCCAGATCACGACCAGGGACGTTCTGCCCTTGTCGTCCCAAACAACGGGCTCACAGCTAGTCGCACCGCAGCCGCTTACTCAGCGCTCAGAACGAGTGCTCGCGCAAAGTAACCCTGCAACGCAAGAAACACGCCGATCGATACAGCCGAATGAAGACAAGCGGCTGCCGCGATGCCGGCACCTCCTGTCGGTACTGAGTAGGCGACTAGTCGGACCGTCGCCGGGAGCGCCTCAGGGTTACCGCCACCAATCATCGTGAGACCAATCAAGTACTCGTTCCAGCTCCACAGAAACAGCAGGACCCCCAGTCCTGCGAGAGTTGGAATTGCCAACGGAATGACTACGTGCCAGAAGACTTGCAGATGGGACGCTCCATCTGAACGGGCGGCGTCGATCAGCGATCGAGGAAGCCGCGCCATGGAAACAGTCAGCAGAAAGATCGAGAAAGGCAACGCAAGACCGATATGGGTGAGCCAGACCGCGGGGAGGGTACCGGCCACGTTCAAGTCCGGAAACAGCGTCGCAGTCTTGCCGAGAACGGGAATCGAGATATGGGCTCCACCCGAATAGGTCTGCAGCAGTGGAATCAGTACCGCTTGCACCGGGAGTGCCATCAGAGCAACCAAGCCGAAGAACGTGAACGTCTTGCCTCGGAATGGAATCCAG
>JBLYYW010000373.1:0-3829 GCA_048550155.1 Acidimicrobiales bacterium
CAGCTTCAACGAGTGCAAGACCCTGTACGAAGAGGGCAAGGTCGCCATGTGGTACGACGCCACCGTGGCCGCCAGCCTCTTCCCCGAGGACGTCGTGGCCAACACGGCCTTCGCACTTGCTCCGACCAAGGTGACCGACGCATCTGGCTGGCTATGGGCCTGGACCCTTGCCATTCCGGTCAGCACCACCGACCAGGATGCCGCATGGCAGTTCATCGACTGGGCAACCAATGCCGACTACCACGAGCTGATCGCGGCCACCGACGGTTGGCGTTCAGTTCCTCCGGGCACCCGTCAGTCGCTCTACGAGCGCCCCGAATACCTCGAGGCTGCTGAGGCCTTTGCCCAGCGCACCCTTGACGCCATGCTCGCCGCTCCGATCGACAACCCCGGCACCACGCCGCGGCCCGGTCTGCCCGGTGTGCAGTACGTCGGTGTACCCGAGTTCCAGGACGTAGGCACCCGCTGCACGGAGCTGTTCTCCGCTGCGATCGCCGGCTCGATGAGCGTTGACGATGCGCTCGCCGACTGCCAGATCATCGCCTCTGAGGTCAGCAGCTGATCACGCTGATCTAACAGTGTGGTGACCCGGCCGGGCTCGTGCCCGGCCGGGTCACCCGCTACAACTCTCGGCGACAAATCGCCGAGACCCCGCTGGTCGGGGTACCGTCAAAAAAAGTCGAAGTCGAACGTTTCTGAAGGGGGAGTGCTCATGACGACCGACACCATGTCGCGAGCCGAAGAAGTGTCGCGAGCCGAAGAAGTCAAGCGCCTGGAGCGCGCCGATGCATGGAAGCGGCGCTTGCCGATCCTTCCGGCCCTGCTGTTCACGATCTTCGTGACGCAGATCCCGTTCCTGTTCACGCTCTTCTACAGCCTCACCGAGTGGCGACTCGATACTCCGGAGCCGAGAAAGTTCATCGGCCTCGACAACTACGCCAGTCTTCCCGACGACAAGTTCTTCCTCGACGCTGCGTGGGTCAGCGTTCAGATGACGGTGATGGCCGTGTTGTTCTCGCTGATCGTCGGTACGTGCCTCGCGCTCCTGCTCGATCGCAAGTTCTTCGGGCAGGGCTTCATCCGCACGCTGCTCATCACGCCGTTCTTGGTCATGCCCGTGGTTGCTGGCTTCATGTGGAAGACGCAGATGTTCGGCGCAACGTTCGGCGTGATCAACTGGTTCCTCAACCTGTTCGGCATCGAGTCCATCGAGTTCGCCACCAGGTATCCACTGGCATCGGTGGTGACGGTGCTCGTGTGGCAGTGGAGCCCCTTCATGATGTTGATCATCCTGGCCGGCCTCCAGGGTCAAGACGCTTCGGTGCTCGAAGCGGCTCGAGTCGACGGCGCCACTGCATGGGGAACGTTCCGTCAGATCACCCTTCCGCAGCTTCGCCCGTTCCTCGAGCTTGGCACCCTGCTCGGCGCGATCTACCTCATCCAGGTGTACGACCACATCGAGGTCATCACCGGCGGTTCGCCGGCTTCGAAGAATCTGCCGTACTACATCGCTCAGCGATCGATTGGTGGTGGCAACAGATTCGGCTTGGCTTCGTCGTACTCGATCATCGTCGTCATCGCCTCGATCATCATCGCCAACATCGGTTTGCGAGTGCTGTCCAACCTGCTGGAGGACGATTCCTGATGGCTATCTTCACCAGAGCCCCCAAAGCCGAACCCATCCTCGGTCAGAACCGTACGGTGGCGACCATCCTCAGTCTGCTGACTTGGGTCGTCGGCCTGCTGTTCTTCTTCCCGCTGTTCTGGCTCGTGCTGAACGGCTTCAAGGAAGAATCCGTCGCCAACGCGAGCCCAACGCTGATCTTCGACCCGACGCTCGATCGGTTCTCCGAAGTCACCGAGGCAACCACCGGCCTGCTGAGCTTCACCGAGGCGTTCGCCAACTCGTTCTGGATCGTGCTGATCTCGACGTTGCTTGTCATGATCTTCGCCGTCCCGGCTGCGTACGCGCTGGCGATCCGCCCGATGCGGAAATGGAGAGATGTGCTGTTCTTCTTCATCTCGACGAAGTTCCTGCCCATCGTCGGTGCAATCATGCCGCTGTGGATCATCGCTCGCGACCTCGACCTGCTGGGCACCCGCACTATTCTCATCGTCCTCTACACAGCGATGAACCTTCCCCTCGCCGTGTGGATGTTGCGATCGTTCTTTGCCGAAGTGCCCAAGGAACTGATCGAAGCTGCCCAGATCGACGGTTGTAGTTTGATGGGGCAGCTTCGTCAGGTGATCCTGCCGATCGTCGCACCTGGCGTGGCTGCAACTGCCTTGCTCTGCGTGATCTTTGCGTGGAACGAGTTCTTCCTCGCCATCCAGTTGAATCCGGCCGGTGCGTCCACCATTCCGGTCTGGGTCAACTCACAGCAGAAATTCCAGGGCCAATTCCTTGCCGGACTCAGCGCGGCCTCGGTCCTCGCAACACTCCCCGTTGTGATCGCCGGCTGGGTCGCCCAAAAGCGCATGATCCGCGGGCTCGCGATGGGCGCAATCAAGTGACCATCAATCCTCCATTTGACGCTGCACCAACGAAAGGCTCGAGCCATGGCTGAAGTCCGATACGAATCCGCATCTCGCATCTACCCCGGTACCGATGAACCCGCAGTCGACTCGCTTGACCTCCATATCACCGACGGTGAGCTGTTGGTACTCGTCGGACCGTCCGGCTCCGGCAAATCGACTGCGCTCCGGATGCTCGCCGGGCTGGAGACGGTCAACAAGGGAAGCATTTACATCGACGACGTCGACGTCACCCTCAAGCCCCCTCAGGATCGCGACATAGCGATGGTCTTCCAGAACTACGCGCTCTATCCGAGCATGACCGTGGCCGAAAACATGGGTTTCGCACTCAAGCAGGCCAAGGTGCCCAAAGAAGAGCGTCGCAAGCAGGTCGAAGAAGCGGCCCGTATCCTCGACCTCACAGAATACCTCGACCGCAAGCCGAAGAACCTGTCTGGCGGTCAGCGTCAGCGGGTCGCCATGGGCCGTGCCATCGTACGCCATCCCAAGGTCTTCCTGATGGACGAGCCGCTATCGAACCTCGATGCGAAGCTGCGGGTGCAAACCCGAACCGAGTTGGCTGACCTCCAGGCCCGCCTGGGTGTCACCACCGTGTATGTCACCCACGACCAGATCGAGGCGATGACCATGGGCCACCGCGTTGCAGTACTGAACTTCGGCGTTCTCAAGCAGTGCGACACGCCGGGCGAGCTCTACAGTCGCCCGGCCAATCGTTTCGTGGCCGGGTTCATCGGCTCGCCCGCCATGAACATCGTCGAAGTCGATCTCTCCAGCGGTGGGCTCCAGCTGGGCGGCGCGGCAGCCCCTCTCGATGACGCCGTCAAGCAGGCGCTTGCAGGGCGGGGATCGGGCACTTACTCGCTCGGAGTGCGCCCCGAGCACCTGCAGGTCGGAGCCGAAGGGATTCCGGGCGAGGTCATGGTCGTCGAGGAGCTCGGCTCGGAGTCCTTCCTCCACGTCAACATACAACACCAAGGCGAAACTTTGCTTCTCGTCGTCCGGGCCGAGGGGGAGACAACTATCGCGCGTGGCGACAACGTTCGAGTCAACTTCCGCGGGCCGGTTCACGTATTCGATTCCGATGGCGAACGCGTCGGGAATTAGGGGCTGCGGTGAATTCCGCCGAGTCGTCCCGAACGCCCGGCTGGTCCGCTAGATCGATGAATCAGCCCGTCGCAGGCAAGCTCGCGCTGGTCACGGGCGCGGCTGGAGATATCGGTCGAGCTGTGGCAGTCCGGCTGGCTGCCGACGGAGCCTCGGTGATCGCCGCCGACCTCGCCGGTGCCGCCGAGGC
>JBLYYW010000374.1:0-3922 GCA_048550155.1 Acidimicrobiales bacterium
CGGTCGGGTCGATGCTCTCGAAGGAAGGCGATGAGGGCTTCGGTGGGAAGGTCGGCCGGAACGACGAGGTCGACTCCGTTCTCTCGCAAGAACCGCTCGCCGAATCCGTCGCCCTCCGCGGGATCGAATACGCCGATCACTCGTTTGCCGGCCTCGACAAGGCTGAACACAACCGACCGACTTATCCAGCTGGTGTCATCGTCCACCACCACGACGTCCACCGGGTCAGCCAACGCTTGGTGCCGATCGCGAACCAACTCAACGACGATGTCGGACTCGTGGTCGCGGACCTGACGTTGCAGGGCAGGGCGCCAGTCACGATTGCTGAGCGCCGCAGCGACGAGCATCGGGGTCATGGCTGTTCTCCGCGAGCAGACTCGTGAGAGGTGTCGTCGAGTCCTGCGACTGCGATCGAAGAAATCGGGGCGGCTCCGGTGCTGCGAACGAGCCGTAGAGGCCCGTTGAGCTGTCCCTCACTGAGACGGAGGGCTTGGGATTCATCCACCTGAAGTGCTATGTAGCTCTCGCGCACACCACCCAAGCCATCGGTAGATCCCCCCGACGTCCCCTCGACGACAAGGTCCGTTGCGAGATAGCGCGGCCGGTCGTCGGAATCGAAACCGACGACATCCACTCGGTCGTTCCGGTCGAGCCTCAGCCCCTCGATCTGGTAGCCGTCCACGGGAATTGCAAACGTTCGGAACCTGACCTCGCCCCGATTCACGAGGTCCGATCGCATGATCGGCTGTCCGGATGGGAGCGATCGGGCCAACACCATCTGCTCCAATTGCTGGCGGGTCGCGTACAGCTCGATACCCGGGGTGTCCTTCGAGACTTCTGCGGACCGCGGGGTCATCGGCTGGCCTGCTTCAGCTCGTTCGGTCGCCAAGTAGACGGTTACCGTCTCCCGCTTGTCAGCGAGGGCGCTGTTCACCAACACGAAGGTGAGCAAACCGGCCAGGATCATGAGGCCATGAGCAAGCGAGAAGCGGGCCGGAAGGCGATTGGTCATTGCCATGACGGAGAACGTACGGGTAGATGGAACATGCCCGTCAGTGCCAGGAGGTTCAACGTGTGACCACATTGAGTGAATGATAACAAACGTAGTTAACCGAATCTACTTATATTATGGCGCATGTACTTTATTTCAATATCTTTTGACGACAGGCTGGGCCAGGTCTGACCGACCCAGGGACCCGTCCCCACAATTGCCTATTCCTGTCAGATCATCCTCGGCGAGGAGGGCACCCCGCCGGCCAGGCATACCGCGGCGAACGGCGGTTTCACCCTGCTGCCCGCTCAGTTGGCGGGTCGAGAAGATGGACCTCTACCGTAGATTTCGACCCAACGGTCACCCGTGAGCGAAGACGAGCCGAACGAGTAGTCGTATGAAGAATCCAGGCGCAGCGAATAGAAATAGGCGGAACCTTGCGTCATAATAGGATGATGAGTGACACCAATGACGGGTACGACGCTGTGCGCGAGAATTATCCCCCGATCCTCACCACCGCCCAGGTTGCCGAAATGCTCGACCTCAATGTCAGGACGGTGCTCAACATGGCAGGTGACGGCCGACTTCCAGCCAGCAGACTCGCCGGAAGTCGCAAGTTCCACTATGTCCGCGATCAGATCATCGAAACCCTCATCGAGAACACCGTCGACCCCGAAGTCGAGGCTCAGAGGAAGCAAGCAAACCTCAAATAGCGACCTGCTGTCGATCCCCCAAACTCTGTTCAAGCTGCCACACCAACGTTGCCGATAGAGACTGTGATGACTGATTTCGTTCCCACTCCCCCACGTCAGATGCCCGATGTCGGCGCGTCGACGATGGAGACCGAACGCATCATGGCTGAGATGCGAGCCGAGCAGCGCTCGCACCTCGAAGACGTGGAAGAAGCAGTAGCCGAACATGAGGCCGCGGCCACCACACTCGACCTGCGACTGATGCAGCTCGGCAATCGTGCGGTCGAGATCTCCGCTGAAGTGGCCGACCGCCAGATTCGTGGGCGGGTCGCCCACGTTGCGGGCGAGGTCGTCACGATCGAGACGATCGGGGGCGCTCGCTTCTGCCTCCACCTCAACCGGGTGCTGGCGTTCCGCTTCATCGACATACCCGGTGAAACCCGAGGTGTCGCCACGGGCCATCCGTCCACCATGATTGCCCGCCTTCGCGAGATGTGGACTGCGAGCGAACGGTGCACCGTCGGGCGCATCACGGGCCCTGCAGTGCTCGGTGATCTGCGGGCCGTGACCGACGGCCACGTTGAACTCGTCGACCCTCAGGGCAACAACTGGCTGATCCCGCTCGAGACCATCGCCTGGGTCGGCCCGAAGCTCTAGCCAGACAGAGGCCACCCTCGACTGCCGGTGCCAGATTACGGCCTCCGACTATCAGACTGTTGTACCGTCTCGGCATGAACGGGGAGCGGGTCACAGTCGTTTCAATCGATGGAGTTGCGCCTCGTTTCATCACACCCGAGACCATGCCGAACCTCTGCCGCCTCGCCCGTGAGGGTGGGTCGTGCTTCACCGCATCCACCGTGTTCCCGTCGATCACGCTGCCGGCTCACACTTCAATGCTTCGAGGGGTTGATCCGACGGTCCATGGAGCTGTCGACAACTCTCCCCTGCCGCTTTCCGATGAATGGCCATCGTTCCTCTACGCCGCTCGCAAGAGCGGGCTGACCACCGCTGCGCTGCTCAACTGGAAACCGATTGCCAACATCGTCGAGAACGATGCCTTGGATATCAGGTACTTCCTGAACAGCGGTTACGGAAGAAGCGACGACGACCGGATAGCGGATGCTGCTGCGACCGTGCTGGGTGAGTGCCCCGACGTCGCTTTTGCATATTTGGTGTCACCCGATCTTGCTGGCCACGACGGCGGCTGGGGGTCCGGCAGCTACCTTGCCGCACTAACCCACTCGGACCGGGCGCTGGGCCGGATTCTTGACGCCGTCGACGACAGCGCCGTGCTCGTGACCACCGATCATGGTGGCCACGGACACGACCACGAGGAGAGCGAGGCCGAGGACCTGGAGACCTTCATGGTCATCAAGGCCAGCGGAATCGCTCCCCGTTCTCACCTGCCAACTGCATCGATTCTGGACGTCGCTCCCACCGTTGCATCACTCGCCGGATTCGACGCCCCGGTGGCGTGGTCCGGTCGCTCGTTGCTCGGCACCGAAGTCCCGTTCGTCGACCATCTGCTCGGACTGGTCGAGCAGATGGCCCACCATTCCTACGGCGAGCGGGTGAACATGGCTCAGCACTCACTTCAGACCGCGGCCGCAGCCGCAGCCGCCGAATCGCATGACGAACTTGTGATCGCGGCACTGCTCCACGATGTCGGCCATTTGATGGGCGAGGTCGGCCCGTGGGGTCTCCCCGATCACGCCCGGGAAGGGGCTCGCCACCTCCAACAGATCCTCCCTCCAGGCGTCGTTGAGCCGATCCGCCTCCATGTGGATGCCAAGCGGTATCTCGTAGCGACCGACCCAAGCTATGCCGCGGAGCTGAGTGAGGCATCCAAGGAATCATTGGCCGAGCAGGGAGGTCCCTTCAGCCAAGCCGAGTGCGCCGAGTTCGCCGCTGGTCCCTGGTTTGAAGAGGCAATCGCATTGCGACGATTCGACGATTCCGGGAAACTGCCGGACCTCGAGGTCAGCGATGCGTCCCTCTATCGGCCGCTGATCGAACGACTGCTGGTGCAGCTGCCGACCAGCGCACGGTGGATGCGAGATGCCTGCGCATGCCCCGAGTGCCGAGATCCCAGCAGCGGCCAACATTTACTCAGCGCACGCGACCTGGAGGGCTGGACCCGAGTCGGACACCGAACAATCCGCCACGACGACGGCCGGGTCCACGAGATCCGACCAGCGGACCGCGAGACTTCGGGGTTGACGACCCACCACTGGGGCGA
>JBLYYW010000375.1:0-4729 GCA_048550155.1 Acidimicrobiales bacterium
AGGAGCGGCCACCGGTGCGGCGGTGAGCTGTCCGGCGTAGGGGATCGGAATGGATGACTCGTGTTTGGACGTGGCCGGAGCGCCCACGTCGACCACGCGCAGTCGCCGGTGATCGATCTCAACCCGGGCATCGGCATGGCCTGCGATCGTGTCGATCCAGGATTGCCACGCCGTGGGATCGGCGATGCGGTAGTGATATCCGAGGTTGTCCGGGCTCCGGTGTTGTCCGTCGCGTATTGGCGTCCAACGCAGGAGCGCCATCGCCACCTGTGATCCGAAGCCAGCCGCGAGCCTCAGGGCATACCGCACCGGGTGGGAGCCACCTTGTGACAGGTTGAGGTTCCCGAGCTCGGGATCAGGCTCGCGATAGTTGGGAACCGGGGGCACGATGCCGGTCTCCAGAGCCTTGACTGCAACGACGTCCTCGATACCGGCACCCATTGCGTGTCCGGTGAAGCCCTTGGTGTTGGTGATGACAACGCGATCCGCGCCGTCCCCGAAGACACGCCGCAGCGCGTTGATTTCGGCCGACGCCGATCCGCCTCTCGCCGGGGTGTAGGTCTCGTGCGAGACGAACATCGCCTCATCGGCGATTGCAGAGCGGCTGATTCCCCTGGATTCGGCTTGGCGTACGACGGTCTCCATCGCCGCGCCGATGTGCTCGACATCGAGGCGAGTGCCGTGGAAGGCCGAGTTGGCGGTGACAGCACCGAGTACCTCACAGATTGGCTGGAGACCCCGTTCTCGAGCCGCAGCCGCTGATTCGACCACCAGAGCGGCAGCTCCCATGCCGACGATCATTCCGTGCCGGCGGCGATCGAAAGGAGTCGCCGCATCCTCGACGTTTTCGTCGGTTGCTGCGGCGCCGCTGGCAAGGAAGCCGCTGGTGATCCATGGCTGCAGTGAATCGCCGCTGGCGTCGTCGGCCGACACCACGACGACCCGGCGGCAACGTCCTGCCCGGATCCAGTCCTCCGCCAGCGAAATCGCTTGTGTTGTTGATGCACACGCGGCGTTCACCTGAGTGTTCGGGCCGCGAGCTCCGATCATCTCTGCGAACTGCGAGTGCCCCATCGACAGCACACGGAACAGGAACCGACGATCGAAGTTGTAGGGATTGGCCTCGATCTGGGCTCGGAGCTCGACGATCAGCCGGTCAATCTCGGCGACGCCAGCGTCACCGTTGCCGATCCCGGCCCGAACCCCTTCAAGGGCAAGCAAGTGCTCACGGCGTGATCGATCCGCAACGTACGCTTCGATGTCCTGGGCGAATCGGTCATAGCCGGGGAACGCGCTGGCAAAGATGACGCCGGTGTCGTCTCGGAGTTCGTCGGGCAAGCCCCATCGATCCGGCAACTGTGTACCGAGTGTGGTGGTCTTGTACCGCATGACCAGCGGAAGGCCGGCGTCGCGCAGGGCGTCGTAGCCGGCGCCGACAGCCAGGCGGGTTGTGTTGTCGAGCGCCTCGTCTCGGGCGGACTCCACCGCAAACTGCTCAACTATGTCGATCGGCGCACGCCTTCCGGCGAGCTTGATGACCTCGGTGGGATCGTCGATGGTCTCGAAGCTCGCACCGCCCGCTTCGCTCTTGACCAGACGGGTGATATGCATGTCGGCCATGCGGTCACGGGCGTCTTGGGGAAGGGCCGTGATGAACTGCTGTCCACCGAGGATGCGCCCGATGTTGGCGTCGTCGAAGACGTGTTCCACGCCGGGCAGGCCCAAGGCCGCACCGGTGATCACGACAGGCTCGCTGTCGGTGCGCCTTCCCTCCTCGGCTGCCGGCGCCGGTTGTGGCGCGGTGGTTTCCGAGGGTGCATCGCCGTAGATCCGCAGGCCTTCCTCGATGACTCCGGCGAACAGTTGACCGAGCTGCATGATCCGGTCGTCGGGGGCTGCACCGGAAACAGCCGCGACTGGTTCTGGTTTCGTCGACGCGGCTGGCGGGGCCGGGATCGCCGTTGCCACCGGTGTCGGTCCAGCTTCAGCTTCGGCTTCTGGCGCGTCAAACCCCACACCAGCAGCCCACAAGCCACACAGGGCCTGGTTCATCGAGGGAATGTCGCCGATCTTGGGGTGATTGGTGAATAGCGCCACCACATCGTCGTGCTCGCCCAGAACATCTTCGACGAACCCGTGAAGGGCTCGTTTGGGGCCGACCTCCACAAAGACGCGCGCACCGGCGTCATACAGGGTGCGCAAACCCTTGACGAATTGCACCGGCGACGCCACCTGTTTGCCCAGGACGTCGAGCATGGTGTCGCTGGTTGCGTCGGATGGGTAGAACTCGCCCGTGACGTTGGCAACCAGAGGGATCTGCGGTGGGCGGACGTCGAGTCGTTTCAGCATTGCGATGAGGGGAACCGACGCCGGGGCGACGATCGAGGTGTGAAATGCGTGGCTGACCGGAATCCTGATCGCCTGCATTCCGGCGGCGGTGAACGAGTCGACCGCAGTGAGAACCGCAGCGGTGGCGCCGCCAACAACTGCCTGATTGTTCGAGTTGATGTTGGCTACGACCACGTAGCCATCGGTTTCGTCCACGATCCGTTCGATCTCGGTGAGTGGGCCGAACACCGCTGCCATCGCACCGTTGTCCTCGACTGAGAGGGAGGCCATCTCGCGACCCCGGGCACTCACAGCTTCGAGGGCCGCATCGAAGGTCAATGAGCCGGCCGCGATGAGCGCCCCGTACTCACCGAGACTGTGGCCCATGACCATGTCCGGGCGCATGCCGTACGCCTCGAGCAGTCGACTGATGCTGGAGTCAGTGGCGAGAACGGCTGGCTGGGTGATCTCGGTCTGTAACAGCTCTTGCTCGAGCTGTTTGACTGCAGCAGGGTCACCACCGTCCACGAAGATGTAGGACGACAACGATCGACCGAGGAGCGGAGTCATCACATCGTCTGCTTGACGAAATGTGTCGGCGACGATCGGTTCGTTGGCCCGAAGTTGTTCGAGCATGTTCACGTACTGAGAACCTTGCCCCGTGTAGAGGAATGCGACCTTCGGTGCTGGGCCGTGGCCAAAGAAGACACCCTGTTGACGCAGCATGCGGTAGATCGCTGGGTTGTTGCCCGAGAGTGCCTTCACCGCTTTGTCGAGTTTGCTTGCGAGATCGGCAGCGTCAGCGAAATCGACTGCGATCCTCACCGGTGCAGTACCGACTTCGGCATCCGGACGAGCCGGTGCCGGAGCGCGACCCGCCTTGGCCTCAGCCAATGCCGCCTGCACCTGAGCGAGCAGCTCGGCGTCGTCGCGCCCGCCGAGAACCAGCGCGCCCCGCAGTGGAGCTTTGGTCGGGTCCGTTGGGGTAGCGGTTGCGGCGGGCGTGACCACCGGTGTTGCTTGGATCGACGCACCCTGAAAGACGCGCGCCGGGGGTTGGTGGCGCCCGGGAACGTGTTCTTCGAGCACCACATGGAAGTTGGTTCCACCGAAGCCGAACGCACTCACGCCGCCACGGCGTACGCCCGAAGGTGGCTCGGGCCAGTCCTGCAACGTTGTGTTCACCACGAAGGGCGACGTATCCCAGTCGACGTTCGGGTTCGGGTCCTCGAAATGCAGGCTCGGGGTGAGAACCTTGTCGTGCAGGCTGCGCACCATCTTGAACATTCCCGCAGCACCAGCCGCCGCTTTGAGGTGGCCGATGTTCGACTTGACCGAGCCGAGTGCCACGCTCCTCGGCTGGGCACCTGCGGGCCCGAAGACCTCAGTGAGGCTCTGAAGTTCGGTGGCGTCCCCAACTCTGGTCGAGGTCCCGTGGGCCTCGATCGACGTCGCCGTTGCTGGATCTTCACCGGCCACCTCCCAGGCTCGGGTGACGGCCAGCTTCTGTCCGATCGGGTTCGGAGCGGTGATTCCTTTACCCTTCCCATCGCTCGAGCCGCCGATTCCCAGGATGACCGAATAGATCTTGTCGCCATCGCGCTCGGCATCTTCGAGCCGCTTCAGCACAAAGAGGGCGGCTCCCTCACCCATCACAAACCCGTCAGCTCCGGCATCGAAGGGCCGGGTGCCGGTTGCGGAGAGCGCACCTATCTTGCAGAACTTCACAAAGGCGGCCACTCCCATGTTGTGGTCGATGCCGCCTGAGATGGCGGCGTCGAATCGATGATCCACCAAGCCTTCGACCGCCACACTCATCGCCGCAAGTCCGGATGCGCAGGCTGCGTCGGTGGTGAAATTCGGGCCCCTGAAGTTGAAGAGGTTTGCAACCCTCCCGGCCATCACATTGGCGAGTTCACCGGGCATCGTGTCCTCGTTGATCTCGCCGAAATGGCTCAGGAAGCGGGCTCGGAGTTCCGCGACGATGTGCTCGCGCTGATCGGCGCCCAACTTGGCAAACGACTCGCCGCTCTCGAGGTCACGAAGCATCTCGGGAAGTTCGATCCGTAAGTTGGACTGGTAGTGCTTTTCGCCACCGATCGCGTTCCCGATGATGACTGCCACGTTGTCTGGGTTGACGTTCCAGTCCGGCCAACCGGCGTCGAGCAATGCCGAACGGGCCGCGCTGATCGCCCAACGCTGGCCGTCGTCCATTTGGTCAGCAACCTTGGGCGGGATGGGCATCCGCCACCGAATCGGATCCCAGGGATAGTCGCGGACCCAGCCACCTATAGCTGAGTACGTCTTGTCGGGAACTGAATGATCGGCCGAGTAGTAGAGCGAGGGGTCCCAGCGTTCGGGTGGCACATCACTGATCGAGTAGCGGCCCTCTTTCAGGTTC
>JBLYYW010000376.1:0-8483 GCA_048550155.1 Acidimicrobiales bacterium
ACTATCCCATCTGGGTCGTGTGTTCGGGTGTGACGATCATGACAACCCGTTCGTCGCCGGGCAGGTGAAACGGGTACTCGTCAACGCCCATGTATTTCTTGGCCATGCTGTTGATGAAGGAATGATCGCCGTCGTCCTCGACTGCAGTGACCGCGCCTCGGATTTCGAGATACCGGTACGGGTTGTCCGGATCAGTCGCACTGAGAGCGACGGCGGGGTCGGCCTGGAGGTTCCGGAACTTCTGACGGCCCCGGGTGAGCGAGAACCTGATGGTCCCGTCGGGGAACCCACCGGCCCACACCGGTGTGCTCTGTGGATCGCCGTCGGGGCCGATCGTGGCTACGTGCCAGAACGCCACCTTGCTCAGCATGTCTCGATAGTTCTCTGGGATCGTCATGCGGAACATCCTAGGTTGGCCGTACTCCCGGCCTGGCCCGAATTGTCAGCCGGATTCGACATCCGGCCGGATTGTCTGCTCAGCGCGACACTGGTTGTCGCCGCCAGCTGATATTTGGGTGGTCAGAGGCGGAGGTTGGGGGTGGCGCCGGTGTCGAGGGGGGTGGGACCGTCGGCCTGCAACCTCCAGTGGGCCGCGGCCGCGATCATCGCGGCGTTGTCGGTGCAAAACTGACGGGCAGGAACCAGCCCGTCGATTCCCCGACCGTCGCATTCAGCCGCGAATCGTTCCCGCAGCGCCGAGTTGGCGGCGACTCCCCCACCCAAACACGCCGTCGGTACGTCGAAGTCGTCGACCGCTTGCATGCATTTGGTCACCAACACGTCGACCACCGCCTCCTGGAAGCCGGCGGCAAGCGCATCGTTGGGTGTGTCGGGGTGTTTGCGCACGTAGTTGATGACCGCCGTCTTCATGCCGCTGAAGCTGAAATCGAGGCTGCCGTCCATCAGACCGCGAGGAAAGTGGATCGGCTCGCCATCAAAGAGCTGGGCCATCCGATCGATCACCGGTCCTCCGGGGTAGCCGAGCCCGAGGTACCTAGCGACCTTGTCGAACGCTTCACCCGCTGCATCGTCGATGGTCGACCCGACGACCTCGTAGTCACCCCGATCCTTCACGTGCACAATCGAGGTGTGGCCCCCGCTCACCAGCATGGTGATCATCGGGGTTCTCAGATCAGGCCGTTCGAGAAACGCGGCGAACAGGTGCCCCTCCAGATGATTGACACCGACGTAGGGCTTGTTCCACGCCAGCGCCAAGGTCTTGGCCGCCGTGACGCCGATCAGCAGCGCGCCGATCAGACCGGGGCCGTTGGTGGCGGCGATCGCAGCGAGATCACCCGGTTCGACTCGAGCTTCTTGGAGCGCTTGGTTGAGCACCGGTTCGAGAGTCTGCAGATGGGCTCGGCTGGCCACCTCGGGAACGACGCCACCGAACGGGGCGTGGATCTCGATCTGGCTCGACACCACGTTCGAGAGCATGCGGCTGCCATCTGCGACGACCGCGACGCTGGTCTCGTCACAGCTCGTTTCGATTGCCAGAATCAGATGCTCAGACACCGAGCTCACCACTTCGTTCTCCAACGCGTTGGAGCAACGCACAATACTCGGGACTGTCGATGTCGTAGGCCCACAGAATCAGGGCATCCTCGCCGTCGGGGTAGTACCCACCTCGAATGCCGACCGGCCCGAGCTTGAAGTTGCGGTACAGCGCAATAGCTGCATCGTTGCTGGCGCGAACTTCCAGTGTTGCGTTCCTACCTCCGAGGGCCACACTCCGGCCCAGCAATTCGGACAACAGCTGGCGGGCGAACCCTCGACGACGCGCCACCGGGTCGACGGCGACGTTCATGATGTGCACGTCACCCTCAATGAACATCGCACCTGCGAAACCTACAACGGTGTCGCCAAGAGAGCCCACCAGCCACAGTCGCTCTGCTGCGGTCATTGAGAGTTCCCCCTCGAACAGGGCTCGTGACCATGGCGACGCGTTGGCGGCACGCTCGATGCGAGCAACATCGTCGAGGTCGGCGACGCAGAGTTCACGCAGACCGAGCAGCGGTGCATCACTCATCGGGTTGCTGACTCCCTGGCCTGGTCTTGATATTGATGGCGGCATCAGGCTCACGCAGGTACATCGGCTCGATGGCAGAGCCCGAGCGCCCTTTCAGATCGGGATCAAGCAGCGCTGCTGCCGCAACGCTGGGAACCACGCCAACATGAACCGAAGCTGCTGCGTCAAAGTCTTCGCGATACCGATCGGCTCCATCTCCCACACACAGGGCGTCAGAGGGCAGGAGCGATGCGAGCTCCGCTGGAGTGACAACCAGTGGCGTGCCGCCGTCGGAGACATTGGCGGCGAACACTTGATTGCGCCGTGCGTCCACAACGGCGAAGACCGGTCCTTGATGAGGAGGTGCTGCCGCAGCCAACAGCTGAAAGGACGTGACGGGAACGGCTGCTACATCGAGCGCGAACGCCAGAGTTTTTGCAGTTGCGATACCAACCCGCATGCCGGTGTATCGACCGGGCCCGACGTCGACGACAATCCGACCGACATCGGTGAGAGCCACCTCGGCTGTCGCGAGAACCGATTGCAGCATCGGTGTGATCTCCTCGGCATGCCTGCGATCGGTCATGGTCGACTGCTCGGCGAGCAGTGCCCCGTCAGCTGCTACCGCGACGCCGACCAGTGCGGTTGACGATGACAATCCCAGAGTGATCACCAGCTCACCTCGGCGATCCGGGTCCGCCACCGGGCGGCAACTTCAGATTGCGCCTCGATGGTGATTTCTCGATGATCCTCGACCTCACCATCGGCGACCAGCCGAACGACGAGCCGCTCGGGAGGCAGAACGTCCTCAATGGTGTCGCCCCACTCGATGACGGTGACGCCGCTCTCGATCAGCTCAGGTAGATCGAGGTCGAGCGTCTCGGCCAGATCGTCGAGTCGATAGACGTCGAGATGGTGCAAGAGCTCGCGGCGCCCCTGGTACTGCTGATGGAGAGCGAACGTGGGGCTGGTCACGCGATCTTCGACCCCGAGCCCAACGGCGATGCCCTTGGCAAACTGGGTTTTCCCAGCGCCCAAGTCTCCCGTGAGCACAACCAAATCACCGGCCGCCAGCACCTTGGCGAGCCGAGCGGCGATGACACCAGTGTGATCGGGAGAATGTGTTCGAAGTGAAACGAGAACAACAGAGGACACGACCCCGTTAGTCTGCCCTGACAATGAGCGCACGCATCGAGACTTCTGACCCAGGGGGTCAGATCCGCCCTTCCGACATCGAAGCCGCGGCAGCAGTGCTCGAGTCGCGATTGCGGCGCACCCCGGTGCTGCTGGACGACGACATTGTCTACAAGCTCGAGCTGCTCCAGCACAGCGGCACCTTCAAGGCCCGGGGCGCTACCCACGCGCTGATCAGAGCGATCGATGACGGAGAGGTCGGCGGTGCCGGGGTGGTGGCGGCATCAGGTGGCAATCACGGCGCTGCGGTTGCCTGGGCGGCACGAGAACTGGGCGTGCCGGCCAACATTTTCGTTCCGACCATCTCGTCGCCAACGAAGGTCGATCGGCTTCTCTCCTATGGGGCCACCGTGCACCAGATTGGGGATGTTTACGCCGAGTCGCTCGCCGCCAGTGAGGCATTCATCGAGGACAACGGCGGATTCAGCGTCCATGCCTACGAGGATCCGATCGTCGTGATGGGCGCTGGGACGTGCGCGATGGAAATGGAACAAGACGCCGGAAGCCTCGACGTGGTGTTCGTGTCGTGCGGGGGTGGCGGCTTGGCGGCCGGAACGGCCGCATGGTTCGACGGTCGCACCGAGTTGGTGATCTGCGAGACCGAGACCACCAATGCGTTCGCGGCTTCCGTCGCGGCGGACAGCCGGGTCGAGGTGGAGGTGTCGGGCATCGCAGCCGACGCCCTGGGCGCAACGAGTATCGGCGAGCTCGCCTGGGACATTTTGCGCCACTCCCCCACCACCAGCGTTGTCGTGTCCGACGAGGAAACTATCACCGCCCGTCAGTGGGTGTGGGACCGGTTCCGACTGCTGATCGAGCACTCCGCCGCCGTGGCCGTCGCCGCCCATCACAGCGGCCGATTCGACACGTCAGGCAAACGGGTCGGAATCATCGTGTGCGGGGCAAATACGTCGCTTTGAATCCGCTGGCATCACAATCTGATCAGGCACCCCAAGCTGCTCCGTCCCTCCGCAGCCCCACCGCGATCGCTCGTATCGTCGGGGCTAGAGCAACTCGACAAGGACATCGGCAGCGTCGGTGAAAGGCTTCGAACTCATCTGACTTCGGCCGAGGATGAAGGCTCCTTCGAGGGAACACATGATCAGGTTGGCCAAAAGTGACGAGCGCTCCGGCGAGTAGCCAACCGATTCCAAGTAGCGCCGCATCGATGTTCCCCAATGGCGGAACGAGGCCGCACATGCCTCTGACAACACACCCGAGCCCGGTCTGGTTTCGAGGGTCACCGTTGTGACCGGACAACCCTCGACATAGCCGGATCGCTCCAGCCAACCAGCGAACAACGACGCCAGGCCCCGCACTGCACCCTCGGGAGACTCGCTCTGGTCCAGCGTGGTCTGGATCATATGTGCCACGTAGCCATCAGCTGACTGAATGGCTTCGGTGGCGAGCTGCTCCTTGCCACCCGGGAAGTGGAAGTAGAACGAACCCTTCGGCGCTCCGCTCAGCTCCAGTACTTCGGTGAGTCCCGTGGCGGCGTAGCCCTGGCGACAAAGCAGCGTGGCAGTGGTCGCAATCGCCCTGTCTCGGGCGTCGGAACTTCGCGGCATCGCACCATGCTAGCCGAATTATGGCGGTCGCCATAGTATCGTACTACGGTCGAACCATGACCGATCTCGCCGACACCGAAGCCACGGTTGCTCCCGTCTCGCCCCATGATCCAGATGAATGGCACCCGACCGCCTGCATCTTGTGTGAAAACAACTGCGGGATAGAGGTCAAGGTCAGCGAAGCCGGACGGTTCACCCGAATCCGGGGCGACAAGGCCCACCCCGAATCGAAGGGGTACACCTGCGAAAAGGCGCTCCGTCTGGACCACTACCAAAACGGTCGACATCGCCTCACCACACCGATGAAACGGATGCCCGATGGGACCCACCAGCCGATCGACTGGGACACTGCCATCACAGAGATCGCCCTGCAACTCCGCACGATCCGAGACACTCACGGCGGCGAATCGATCTTCTACTACGGAGGTGGCGGCCAAGGGAACCACCTGAATCCGCCCCACGGCATCGCGCTCCATCGAGCCTTCGGTGGCCGTTTCCGCAGCGGAGCTCTCGCCCAGGAGAAGACCGGAGAGTTCTGGATCGATGGCCAGATGGTCGGCGGCCACACCGTCGGCGACTTCCACCACACCGAGGTCGCAATCTTCATCGGCAAGAACCCCTGGCAATCCCACGGGATCCCTGAAGCCCGACGCGTACTGAAAGCGATTGCAGCTGACGAGAATCGGTCGATGGTAGTGATCGATCCCCGAGTCTCCGAGACGGCGGCATTGGCCGACCATCATCTGCGGGTCAAACCGGGGACGGATGCCTGGTGTCTCCTGGCTCTGCTGGGAACCATCGTGCAGGAGGGGCTCGTCGATGCCGAATTCGTACGAAACCACGTTGTGGGAGCCGACCAGCCGATGGCCCGCCTCGCAGTGGTGCCGGTTGCCCAGTATGCGGCCATCTGCGGTATCGACGAGGACAAGATCCGGTCTGCGGCCCGGCGAATCGCCACTGCTTCCAGCGCATGCGTGTACGAAGACCTCGGCATCCAGATGGGCGTCAATTCCACGCTGTGCTCCTACGTCAACAAGCTTCTCTGGGTTCTGACCGGCAACTTCGCCAAGGAGGGTGGACAAAATCGACACACCCACCTGGTCGACATCACCGGGGGAGGACGCCAGTCGGGAGTCAGTCCCGTCACCGGCGAGCGAATCATCGCCGGCCTGGTGCCGTGCAATGTGATCCCAGACGAGATTCTCACCGACCACCCGGATCGTTTTCATGCGATGATCGTGGAGTCATCCAACCCGGTGTCGTCGCTGGCCGACACCGCTCGTTGGATCGAAGCGCTCGAAGCACTCGACACGGTGATCGTGATCGACGTGGCGATGACCGAAACGGCTCGTCACGCCGATTACGTTCTGCCCGCTGCTTCTCAGTACGAGAAATGGGAGGCCACGTTCTTCACCGGAGAGTTCCCGGAGAACGTCTTTCAGCTGCGACGACCGCTGCTCCCTCCGGCTGAGGGAACACTGCCAGAAGCAGAAATTCATGCCCGCATCCTGAAGGCGGCCGAACTGATCCCGGAACAAACACTGGAGCAACTGCGGCACGCTGCCAGCGCAGGCCGAGCCGAGTTTGCTGCAGCCTTCTTCGACGCCGCGGCCGCCAATCCCACCGTCGGCGCGGCAGCTCAGATCGTGCTCTACGAGACCCTCGGCCCAACACTGGAGAACGGTGCCCAGCCAGCCGCGCTGTTGTGGGCGATCGCTCACCGCATCGCTCCCAAGTTCGGTCCCGCCATCAACCGGGCGGGAATCGAGGGCGAAGGGCTGGAACTTGGCGAAAGCCTGTTCGAGGCGTTGCAGGACTCCGAGCGGGGAATCATCTTCAGCCGGGATGAATACGATCACGTGTGGGACTATGTGAACACGCCGGATCGAAAGGTCCATGTCGATATCCCAGAGATGCTGGCACTGCTCGACGCCCTCCCACCATCAGGCCCAAGCATCACTACGAGCGAGTTTCCGTTCGTGCTCGCAGCTGGCGAGCGCCGGTCCTTCACCGCCAATGCGATCATGCGAGATCCCGACTGGCGGAAGAAGGACCCCGGCGGTGCGCTGCGAATCAGTCCGGCTGACGCAAGCGACCTCGGTCTCGACAACGACAGCCGGGTGAAGATCATCACATCGAGCGGTGAGGCCGTGTCCACCGTGGAGATCACCGAGATGATGCAACGAGGCCACATTTCGATCCCCAACGGGTTGGGGCTCGACTACCCGGACCAGACCGGTGAGCACATGATCATTGGCGTGGCGCCGAATCGGCTGACCGACTCAAACCACCGAGACGAGTTCGCCGGAACCCCGTTCCACAAACACGTGGCCGCCCGACTCGAAAAGATCTAGACCACAGAGCGTGTCGGTTGATCGCTTTTCGCCGTTCGAGATGCGCCGTCGTCGTGGCTCGGGTACCGTCGATCTCAGAACGCGGCTGGCCGGGCCAAGAGACGCCGGCGGGGGACGACTACCTGGTTGGTCATCCCCCGTCCGCAGCCGTTCTGACTGCCCTAGGTTGGTGTGATGCGCACGGTTCAGGTATCCAAGGTTCTCGATGCTCCTCAGCAGAACGTGTGGGATGTGCTGTACGACTTCCCCAACATCTCGCAGTGGAACTCCGGAGTGACCGCTTCGTACGCCACCGGGCAAGAACTCGGAGTTGGGGCCCAGCGCCACTGTGATCTCAGCCCTACGGGCCAACTGGAGGAAACTCTGCTCGAACTCGATGAGCCCAACCGGGCCCTGGTTCGAATCGATTCGACCAAACGAATCCCTATCAAGCACGGTGAGGTCGAATTCCAGCTCGAGCCGACCGACTTGGGAACGACTGTCACCCTCACGTATTCCTACGCCCCGAAGGGCGGTCCATTGTCGGGGCTCGTCGGCCGGGTGATGGATCCCCAGCTTCAGAAGGGGTTTGGCGGCTTTCTCGACGACCTTGGTGTCGAAGCAGCGAAGCGTGCAGGTACAGCCTGATCAGGTGAGCTGGTCCAGACCGAGATGCCGGTAGATCCGACCCGGCTCCCCGAACACCGACTCGGACCGCTCCAGCCGAGCACCGAGCCGCTCCGCCACCCCGATCGACGGAGTGTTCTTCTCATTGATCAAGCTGATCGCGGTCTGCCAGCCGAAGTCTTCGTATGCCGATCGCAACGCCCGCCGGGCTCCCTCGGTCGCATACCCTTTGCCGACGTAGTCGGGCAGCAACGCCCAGGTGATCTCGGGTTCGGGCCATCCCTCGGGAGCCCACATCCCGGTCCAGCCGACGAACCGACCGGTCTCGGTCTCTTCCATGGCGAAAGGTCCGAAGCCTTTGAGAACCCAGTGGCCCTGGTAGGTGGCGAGTTTGCGCCACGACTCCCACCGCTCGCACGGTCCCCCGTACATGTGACTGGAAGGGTGGGCAAAGAAGGCGGCCACATCATCGAAGTCGGATTCCTCGAAGGAGCGCAGGGTCAGTCGCTCGGAGTGAAGCACCGGGATTGCGAGGTTCATCCGGCTCAACCTTAGGGTGGGAAGATGGCAACTACCGAAGAGATTCGGTCCGCACTCGATCCTTTTTGGACCGCTTCTGGGTTCACACCAACGCCTTCGCTTGCCGCATCAGCGGCCGGCGATGATCGCTCGGCGTTCCGCACCGCTCTCGCAGCAAGCGCGTCGTGCGGAGCTGTTGTTGCCGCAGTCGCTGAACTGACCGGACGACCCGCG
>JBLYYW010000377.1:0-3390 GCA_048550155.1 Acidimicrobiales bacterium
AGCTGGCCGAGTCGAGCGGTCACCTCGGCGTGTCGCCCCTGGGCAAGTGCGATGTCGATCTGAAGTTCGATCGCCTCCACCCGATCAGCCTCCAGGCGTCCGGCCTCACTCCGGGCGAAGTCCAGATCATCGAACTCGGCGAGTGCTGGTCCTCGCCACAGACCGAGGGCATCGTCGATCGAAGCCTGTGCCCGGTCGGTGTCGCCGTCAGCGAATGCATCGCGGGCCGTCGTCACCATCTTGGCGAACAGCGCCGCATCGGTGGTGACCATGTCCGCATCGAGGAGGTATCCGGGCTTCGCGGTGATCAGATACCGAGGATCCGAAGGGTCCGGTTCGATGACCTTGCGCAGCTGGGCAACCTGATACTGCAGTGTGTTGGTTGGATTGGCGGGCAGGTCGTCGCCCCACCCCGCTTCGACCAGTTCGTCGGTGGAAACCACCTGACCGAGCCGCACGGCGAGCGCGGTCAGAACCAGGCGCTGTTTCGGACCGCCGAGAGGGACCAGCTCGCCGTTGGAAGCCACCTCCAATGGCCCCAGTATCCGCACCTGCATCCGCACAACTCTAGCGATGTGGATTTTTGGGCACAGAGACGCCACAGCGACACCACATCGAACCCACAGAAGCTGCTGTCACAGTCACTTCCACGAGGAACCGCCTCGACCGTTCACCAAGGAGAACAGAACAATGGGAATCAGCGTTTCCAAGCACACGACCATCAATGTGGGAGCAGGTCGGCTGTGGACGATCCTGGCCGACGACTTCGACAAGGTCGGTCAGTGGGCACGAGCGGTTGACGCCTCCGCACCCAACACCGCCGTCCGCGCCCCCGAAGGCGCCGAGGTCGGGGGTCGCGTATGCCAGACCCCGGGGTTCGGTGCAATCAACGAGACATTCACCAGTTTCGATGCCGATCGACGGTCATATGCATTCCGGGCATCCGCCGACAAGATCCCCAGCTTCGTGCGCAACATCACGAACCACACCTCGGTGAAGCCACTAGGACCTGACAAGTCAGAAATCACCGTAGAGGTCACAGCCGACACCGAAGGGATTCGGGGCGCCATGGTGAAGCCGATGATGACCCACAAGTTCGGCGCCACGATCGACGACCTGTTCGAAGACCTCCGGGAATTCGCCGAGTCCGGTCAAGTGTCGGAAGGAAAGACCAAGGCGCTGGCCAAAGCCAGCCGCTGAGGAACCGGCCGATGACACCGATCCGCTCAGATCTGACAACGCCCGCCCCCCGGCACCTGGTTTGGGGGGTGCTGGCAGATCTCGAGGGCGTGAGCACCTGGAATCCTGGGATCGACAGCGCCGAGTGCGTCTCGGAGATTCGCAATGGGCTCGGAGCCCGCCGGCGGTGTTACATGCACCCGAGCGGGTGGATGGTCGAGTCGGTCAGCGAATGGGAACCAGAAACGGTGATCGCATTCACGATCGAGGACGCTCCACCCCTCAAGAGCGGACTCGGCCGTTTCGTACTGGCCGATACTGCTTCGGGCACCCGTCTCACGGCCAGCTTCGACTACGAGGTCCGCTTCGGCCCTCTCGGACCGGTCATCGATCGGCTGATCGTGCACCGCCAACTCTCCGCCGCATGGGATGAGGGCATGGCCGGGCTCATCACTCACCTGGACCAGCTAGGTAACTGCGGCACTCAGAACGACAACAAGCAACTCTAACCACAAGGATCAGAACAATGAACAAGGACATCGCACTGGTAACCGGAGCCACTTCGGGTCTCGGCTTCTCCGCCGCCAAACAACTGGCAGCCGACGGCTGGGCCGAAGTGATCATCACCGGACGAAACAGCGGCCGGGCCGGCCAGGCCGCCACGCGGCTGGCTACCGAGACGAACAAGAACGTCTTCACCACGGTGGAAATGGATCTCAACACCTCAGACAGCGTGCGGGCCGCCGCCGAGGAGCTCATCGGACACGGCCGACACATCAACTTCCTGCTCCTCAACGCGGGAATGGTCAGCGGCAGCGACCTCGTCATGACCGATGAGGGGGTCGAGATCACCTACTCCTCGTCGCTCATCGGACACCACCAATTGACGATGCAACTCTTGGCAAAAGGTGTGCTCGCCCCCGACGCTCGCATTGTGATCGCTGGCTCCGAGGCCGCAAGGGGCGACGTGCCGACCTTCAGTGTGGTGGATCTCGCCAAGATGGCTGACAAGACCCATGCGGGAGATCGGGCGACGGCAGCCGAAGCCCTCATCCGAGGCGATAACGCTGTGAAGTACAAGCCAGGCAATGCGTACGCGAACGCCAAGCTGTTCGTTGCCTGGTGGGCGCAGTCACTGGCCCGCCGCCTGCCCGATGGCATGGCCGTGTACGCGGTGTCACCTGGGAGCGCGCCCGATACTGAGGCGGGTCGAAACGCAAACTTCTTCATGAAGCGGATCATGATCCCAGTGATGAAGCTGTTGCCTGGCATGTCCGCGACTGTTGACACCGCAGCCAACCGATATCTCCAAGCAGCCGAGTTCGCGACCGACGTCTCCGGGGAGTTCTTCGCCTCCGCCCCCAAGAAGATGACGGGTCCGATCGAGGTGATGAAGCACGACCACTTCCATGACCGGGCCAACCAGGAAGCAGCCTGGGATGCAGTCGTCAGAGTGGCTGGGCTCGATTACCCGGTCTCGGTCTGAGGTACTTCCCGCCTACTCTCGTGAGCACGAAGGGAAAGCGACATGGCAAGCGAACTCTTGCAGAAGTGGCATGACCAAGGGGAACGGCTCGATGTTCCCGGCACCTCTGCAACCCGCATCTGGCGCCAGGGCCAAGGACCACCGGTCGTGTGCCTCCACGGGGTGCCTTCGTCGGCCTACCTGTACCGCAAGGTGTTGCCGGCCCTGGCCGATCGCGGACTCGAAGGCATCGCGATCGATCTCCAGGGGCTGGGATTCTCCGATCGCCCGACCGACTTCGACTACTCATGGACCGGATTGTCGGCATGGTTGGAGAAGGCTCTCGACGCTGCCGATCTGGACAGCTTCCATCTCGTGGTGCACGACATCGGCGGGCCCATCGGATTCGATCTGATTCGCCGGAATCCGGACCGCATCCTTTCACTGACCGTCCTCAATACCCTCACCGAGGTTGCGTCGTTCCGCAAACCGCTCGTGATGCGACCGTTCACCGTTCCGGTGCTGGGTCGATTGTGGATCCTGCAGATGAACTCACCGGCCATCTTCCCGTTCTTTCGCTGGAAGGGTGTGACGGCTGGACCGACGTACGAAGAACTTCGGGTCTACGGCGAGCTACTTGTGCACGGCGACGGCGGCCGCTCATTCCAACAGATCATGGCAGGATTCGAGACGACCCCCGAGTTCGAGAAACGGATTCTCACCTCGCTTGGCAGCCGGGAGTATCC
>JBLYYW010000378.1:0-4229 GCA_048550155.1 Acidimicrobiales bacterium
AACCGCGGTCATGTGGAGGCGCCGACCCAGTTGCGATCGATCTCCGTCGTGATGATGACGGCGATCATCAATCACGAGTACCAGCACAGCAAGTGGATCGGCGAGGTTCGCAATGACCAGTTCGGGCACGCGTTGCCCGACGTGCCCCAGTCCGACCTACTCGAAGAGATCGACGGCTATTCCGTCATCCAACTCGGTTAGAGGGCGGGTCGTCGGCTTCGTTTTCCTGCACTACGGGGTGCCTGCGTAGGCTGCGCTCATGTCGAGCGCTTCGTTTGAAACCATCATCGCTTCTGCCGAGGGTCCGATCGGTCAGCTCACACTGAGCCGGCCCGCCAAGCTGAACCCGCTGAGCACCAAGACTCTTCGGGAGATCGCCCACGCCGCTCGCTGGTTCGATGACAACCGCTCGGTGAAGGTAGTGATCGTCTCCGGGGCCGGCACCACCTTTTCCGCCGGTGCTGACGTCTCAGGGTTCGGAAACGAGTCAGGTAACGACGGTCTGACCGCTCGGGAAGCTGCCGACACCGGCCGAGAGATGGCCGAGGCGATGGAACAGATGCGGGCGGTCACGATCGCGGCAGTCCGAGGTCACTGCATCGGTGGAGGCCTGGTGTTGGCCGCAGCCTGTGACCTCCGCATCGCGGCGGATGACACCTACTTCAGCATCCCCGAGGTAGACCTCGGCATTCCGCTGGCGTGGGGCGGCATTCCCCGACTGGTGCGGGAGATCGGCCCCGCCATGGCCAGGGAGCTGGTGCTGACCTGCCGCCCCTTCAGCGCAGAGGAAGCGAAGGACCTCGGGTTCCTCAATCGGGTGGTGCCGGCCGACGAAGTGCTGGCCCAGGCAAATGCGCTGGCCGAGGAACTGGCGACAAAGTCCAGCCTCACGCTTCAGGTGACCAAGCGGCATGTGAATGCAGTGTTGGAGTCAATGTCGAACGCCGGCCGGAACCTTGCTGACGCCGATAGTCTGGTGGCCGCTCTGCACGACCCCGAGTCGAGGGAACGCGGCGCCGAGTACCTGAAACGGGTCCGCAAGACCTGAATCAGGTCATGCCGGGATCGGGCAGGCGGTGAGCTGGTAGGTGGCGAGACGGGTGCGCAGAGCCCACAGGACGAGGCCGATGGCCACGATTCCGACGATGGGTTGGACCGGCGCCCACCAGCTGAGTGCGCCACTGGTACCGATGAGTGCGACCACCGCTTGATTGCAGACGGGGCAGCCGACGGCGAGAAAGGAAACGAAGCCGCCCCACGCGGTACGGACGTCACTCCATTCTTCCTCTTCGCGCCGCGAGTCGGGTAGGCGAATGGCGAACACCAGACCGATGAGGGCCGAGGTGATGACCCAGATCACGTAGTCGATGGGTCGTGTGGCAACCGGCCGTCCGAACAGCGGCGTATCGATCAAGTCCGAGGGGACGCCGATCATCACGGCGGCGATCAGCGCGTAGGGAATGGCTCGCAGAAAGGTGACGTGAGGCAGCCCGCGAAGGTCGGAGAGCACGGTGTTCAGCGTAGGTGGCTTCTCAACATCGGATGCAGCGTCATGTCACTCACGAGCTGATCCGGCCGTCGCGGGGCTGACGGCTTCGGTGGAACCTCTCGGGCCGATGTCACGCGAGACCGACAGAGCTCCGAGGGAACACAAGACCAAGAGTCCGGTCCAGGCCACCCGATAGCTGCCGGTCTGATCGACGACCCAACCGACCGCAGGGCTCGACACGGTGAGGCCGGCGAGAAACGCCAGCATCATGATTCCGGTCGCTCGGCCCGACAGTGCGCTGGGCACGCTCTTGATCATGGCCAGATTGGCAACGACGTTCCAGGCGGAGAGGGTGAACGCCGACACGATCGCGACCGGCACCAAGACCCAAGCCCCGACCGACTCGGCGATCAGGAGCCCGCCGAGGGCCAGGGTGCCCCCGAGGGCCATCGCAAACAACGAGCCTCGCAGCGGAAGCCTGGCTTCGGCTGCCCTGCCCCACATGAGGCGAGCCACCATTCCGACGATCCCCTGGAACGCCACGATCCATCCGGCAACAGCCACGCTGAGCCCCAACTTCTCGTTTGCGAACAGGGGAAGAAACCGACCGACTCCCCCGGCGGCAAGCCCGAGCAGCAGGGCATACAGCGACACCTGGAGAACGAACGGCGGCAGCTTCGTGGACTCTGCCGATTCTTCGGCAAGCGCGGAACGGTGAGACCGGGGCTTCTCGGGATCCGGCCCGAGCACGACGAAGGCGATCGTACCGGCCACGATGCACGCGATCCCGATCCCGACCAGCCCGCTCTGCCATGTGAACCATGCGGCCAGGAGCGGCATCCCGACCCCAGCAAGAAAGATGGCCAGTTGAACGCCGGATTGTTTGAAACCGATCACGAGGCCCCGTTCTGCGGGGCCGAGTCGTTCGGCGATCAGCTTGTTGGTGGCCGAGTTGCTCCAGCCTTGAGGTATGCCGCAGATCAACGAGGCAGCAACAAGGAGACCATAGGAAGTGGCCAAGCCGGTGAGCATCAGCCCAATGCCGCTGACGAGGAACACGAGGCCATTGGATCGGCGCGGCCCGATCCAGTCGGTGAAACGCCCGAGCCATGGGGCCAGTACGGCGCCCACGCCGGTGTTGGCTGCACCCAACCAGCCCAGCTGGGTTCGGCTGATCCCCAGCTCGTCGATGATGTCGGCTGCCAGAATGGCCAGGGCGAACAGTTGGAACGTCGACACCACCATCGCCGCCACGAGCACCGCCGTGAGCGGAATGGTGGAGCGTTTCACCCCTGCATTCTGTCGTGACCCCACGCCATCCCCCCGAAAAATCGTCGGGCCAACACAACAGATGTACTCCCGCCCCGACAGAAGCGCCGAATGTGCTCTCCCGACGCAATTTGCCTGGCTGAGCGATCCGTCTCGTGAGGTGAGCCCTCCATCGAGCTGAACGCTGCGCCGTAGAATCTCCGGTATGAGAGTCTTCTTCACCGGCGGCAGCGGTAAGGCTGGCCGACACGCGATCCCGTACCTCATCGAACAAGGGCATCGAGTCGTCAACGGCGATCTCGTCCCGCTCGGGCATCCGGGTGTTGCCGACTTGCGAATCGATCTCACCGACGGCGGTCAAGTGTTCAACGCACTGTCTGCGTACGCCGGATTCGACGAGCTGGAACCCGGCACCGGTGTCCCCAGCTACGACGCTGTTGTTCACTTCGCCGCGATCCCGGCAATCCTCGTCCGACCTGACAACGAAACGTTTCGGGTCAATGCGATCAGCACGTACAACGTGATCGATGCGGCTGTGAAGCTGGGGATTCCCAAGGTGATCTTCGCGAGTTCGGAGACGACCTACGGGGTTTGCTTCGCCGACGGCGAGGTCAAGCCCGACTACGTACCGATCGATGAAGACCATCCCACGGTGCCCCACGACAGCTATGCGATGTCCAAGGTCGTCAACGAAGCGACGGCGCGCTCGTTTCAGGCCCGGACGGGTATCGACATCTATGGGCTGCGCATCAACAACGTGATCGAACCCCACGAATATGCGACCAACTTCCCGGCCTACATCGCTGATCCGGGCCTCCGACGTCGCAACATCTTCGCCTACATCGATGCCCGCGACCTCGGTCACATGGTCGACTGCTGCCTGCGAACCGACGGCCTGGGCTACGAGGTCTTCAACGTTTCCAATGACGACACCTCCGTTGGTATCACGAGCGGCGAGGTCTACGGTCGTTTCTACGATGGCGTGCCACGCCGACGCGAGATGGCTCGCTACGAGACGTTCTACGCCAACGACAAGGCCAAGCAGCTCGTCGGCTTCGCCCCGAGCCACTCGTGGCGTGACACCCTCGGCTGACACCAGCCACATCGAGAGAACTGAACCAAACCTCACCCAGCACCGACCACCACCAATCACACCGCGCAAAAAGCCCGAACCAATGGGTTCGGGCCTCGCTGATGTGTCACGTCAACACACTGGTGCGCGAGGAGGGACTTGAACCCTCACGCTGTTGCCAGCACAGGAACCTGAATCCTGCGTGTCTGCCAATTCCACCACTCGCGCAATGAGTGAGAGCCGAAAGGGTAACCCGTTCGCTAGCTCTTTGCCGACAGATTCATTCTGTTCTGTCGTCGAGCGACCACATCCGGCGATTCTGTCGTGGCCACACCACCGTGGGGGTGGTGTGGGGGCCCATTTTATGGGGGGGGGTGGGGGGGTGTAAATGATTGGGGG
>JBLYYW010000379.1:0-6298 GCA_048550155.1 Acidimicrobiales bacterium
AAGCGCGAGCAGGAACTCGAGCAGGTGTTCGTTGAAGACGGTGGGATTGTCTTCGTGCACGATGTGAGAGGCATCGGGCACTGCGATCGCCTGCGAGTTGGGTAGGAGCTCATCGACGTAGTCAACGAGCATCGGCCAGAGTCGAGGGCTGTCCTGGCCCGAGACCAATAGCGTTGGGGTTCTGATCGACCGCACATCGTCCACACTCAGAGGGCCAAAGCTGTCGCTGAGATATTCAGCTCGGATGTTGTTGGCCAACACCTGTTCCCAACGACTCTTGCTCAAGCCATCGAATGAGTCCTTGCCGAGAGCTGCCCGACCGAAGATCTGGATCGCCTTGTCCATGTCGTTCTTCGAAGCGGCCTTCGTCGCCGGAACGATACCGGTGGCTCCGAACTTGAGGAGCGCAAAGCCAAGGGTGGGTTTGGTCACCAGGACGTGCAGGATCTCCTTCGGCTTGGGTGGGTCGCTCAAGAACAGCGGAACGACCGGCGGTTCGATGAGGACCTGGCTGGTGACGAGCTCGGGGTTGCGGAGTGTGGTGTTCATTGCAACCATTCCGCCGTAGGAATGTCCGACGAGATGGACGGGGCCATGTCCCAGCGTCGCAATCAGTTCGACGAGGTCGTCGACGTGGGTTGCCATCGAATAGTCCGTTGCGTCGGTCTCTGCCTCGTTGGGCCAGTGGTAACGCCTGCTGTAGGTCACAACGTGGAAGTGGGCGGCCAGCGGATCGGTCTGGGCCGACCACGTTCTCGCATCGCTCGCAGACCCATGAACCAATACGACCGTGGGGCCGTCGCCAGCCACATCCACTTCGGCGGTGAAGTCACCGATCAAGCGCTCTGCCACTCGCGAGTCCCCTCTCTGCTAAGGCCAGTATGAGCCGGGTTCACCCAAACAACAAGCGTTCGCATGTCCGAACACATCGGAACGCTCGAATCGCACGGGTTTGCCGGTTTCGGCCGGGCCAACCGGGCACGGGTTTTCGGGCGGTCGCATCTCCTTTGCTAGCGTCACGATCGTGCGGTCCGGGCCTTTCTGGGGCCGTTCAAACAAGGAGCATTGTGGATATGCAGGAATACCGCCCAGGGTCAGCGTTCTCCGGTGTCATCGGTCGCACCGTCGAGGAGTCCTCACCGGCCTGGCCCGAACCGAGCAGGGCCCGCCAGGGCACGCCGAACGTTCTGTTCGTGGTGCTCGACGACACCGGATTTGCCCAGCTCGGCTGTTATGGATCGCCGATCGCCACACCAAACATCGATCGGTTGGCCGACAACGGTCTGCGGTACAACAACATGCACACAACAGCGCTCTGTTCGCCGACGCGTGCGTGCATCCTCACCGGCCGCAATCATCATTCGAACGCGATGGCCTGTATCACCGAAGGTTCGACCGGTTACCCCGGGTCGAACGGCAACATCCCGTTCGAGAACGGGTTCCTGTCCGAGATGCTGCTCGACCACGGGTACAACACCTTTGCCATCGGTAAATGGCATCTGACCCCGGCAGATCAGATCTCGGCCGCCGGACCATACGAACGCTGGCCGCTCGGCCGCGGATTCGAGCGCTTCTACGGGTTCTTGGGCGGCGAGACGCACCAGTACTACCCCGAGCTCGTCTATGACAATCACACGGTCGAGCCTCCGGCACGCCCCGAGGACGGGTACCACGTCACCGAAGACCTGGTCGACAAGGCGATCTCGTTCATCAGCGACTCCAAACAGGTCGCCCCAGAAAAGCCATTCTTCATGTACTTCTGCACCGGTGCGATGCACGCACCGCACCACGTGGCCAAGGAGTGGTCCGACAAATATGCCGGCGCCTTCGACGACGGGTGGGGCGCGTATCGGGAGGCGGCCTTCGCCCGGCAGAAGGAGCTGGGTATCGTCCCACCTAACGCGGAGCTTTCTCGCCACGACCCTGACGTGCCCGAGTGGGACACACTCGGCGCCGACGAGAAGAAGCTGTACTCGCGGATGATGGAGGTGTTCGCTGGGTTTCTCGAGCACACCGATCATCACATCGGCCGGTTGATCGACCATTTGGAGCAACTCGGCGAGCTCGACAACACGATCGTGATGGTGATCTCGGACAACGGAGCCAGTTCTGAGGGCGGGCCGCAGGGTTCGGTGAACGAGAACCTGTTCTTCAACAACGTGCCCGAGTCACTTGAGGAAAACCTCGCCGCGATCGACGAGCTCGGTGGTCCGACGACGTTCAACCACTACGCGTGGGGGTGGACCTTCGCCGGAAACACGCCGTTCCGCCGATGGAAGCGCGAGACGTATCGGGGTGGTATCTCCGACCCATTCATCGTGCACTGGCCCGACGGTGTCAGCGCCAAGGGCGAAGTCCGTGAGCAGTACGCCCATGCGATCGACATGGTGCCCACCATTCTCGAGGCAGCAGGGATCGAAGCGCCACCATCTGTCAAAGGCGTGACCCAGGCACCGATCGAGGGTATGAGCCTCGCCCACACCTTCAACGACGCAGCTGCGACGTCGCGCCGCAATACCCAGTACTTCGAGATGATGGGTCATCGCTCGATCTATCACGACGGGTGGCGGGCGGTCTGTCCGTGGCCAGGGGCATCGTTCACCGAGTCCGGTGGCAAGTTCGGTGATCCGATCTCGAAGGACAAGTTGACCGAACTCGATGCCGAGAACTGGGAGCTGTATCACGTTGCCGAGGACTTCGCCGAGAACCACGACGTTTCCGCCGACCACCGTGATCGCCTGATCGCACTGATCGGAATGTGGTACGTCGAGGCCGGCAAATACAACGTCCTCCCGGTCGATGGCCGTGGAACAGCCCGGTTTGCCGAACAGCGTCCGCAGTTGTCACCGAATCGCGACCGGTACGTGTACTACCCGGGCACACAGGGCATTCCGACGAACGCAGCTGCGATTGTGCTCAACCGATCGCACGCGATCGTCGCCGACGTCGAGATCCCCGAGGGTGGTGCCGAGGGGATGATCGTCGTACATGGCGGAACCGACGGGGGCTACGGGCTGTACATCAAGGATGGCAAGCTCACCTGGGTGCACAACTACGTCGCTCGTGACTACCCAACGGTGGTCTCGACCGAGGATGTGCCCGTGGGTCGGCACCAGTTGCGGTTCGAGTTCGAAGTCACCGGTCCACCCGACTTCGCCACCGGGAAGGGCACACCGGGCCGCGCCCAGCTGTACTTCGACGAACGCTTGGTGGCCAGTGCCGATATTCCGGTGACCACGCCGATGACCTTGGGCCTGACGTCACCGCTCATGATCGGTGAGGCGCCTGGTGCTCCGGTCTGTCCCGACATCGATCAACCGCCCTTTGCATTCACCGGTGTCATCCACACCGTCACCTACGACGTGACCGGCGACCTCATCGAGGACGATGAGCTCACGCTTCGCCGCCTGATGGCGCGCCAGTGAGCAGATGACCCGCAACGGACTCTAAGGGCTTTCGGGTGTGAGGACGATCTTGCCGGCATTGTGACCGAGGGTGATGAGCTCGTGGGCCCGGGCGGCCTCAGCCATCGGGATTCGCTCGACGATCGGTTTGAGAGTGCCGTTCGCCGCGAGTTCTAAGAGTTCGGTGAGGGTGTTGCGGTACCAGTCGAGATTGGCCTGGGGGTATTTCATCATGTTCGGCGACAGCGGAACGGAGCGGCCGTCGGGGATGAGTTTGAGCGCACCGATGGTGAGCAGGCTGAGCGGGATGACCTTCATGCCGCCCAACTTTGTGGCGACACTTCCGATCGGCACCAGGCGTCCGCCCTTGCGTAACGCCCGGCTGGAACGCCACAGCTGGCGACTGCCGCTGACGGTGTCGAACACGACGTCAACGCCATCCCCGGTCAGCTGCTGGATCCGGTCGACGAAGTCTTCGGTTCGATAGTCGATCGCGGTGGCACCGAGCGAAGACACCACCGGCTGGTTCCGGGTCGATGCGGTGCCGTACATCTCGAGTCCGGCCAGCCCACCCAGTTGGACCAGCGCGCTGCCGAGGCCGCCGGCTGCGCCGTGGACGAGGATTTGCTCGCCGTTGTGAACCTTGGCTGTCAGGTGCAAATAGAGATGGGCGGTCAGGTAGTTGATGACCATCGCCGCAGCATCGACGGGATCGAGGCCTGGGGGCAACGGCACGAAGCGCTCGGCCGGACCGCACAGATATTCGGAGTAGCCCCCCATGTCGCCGAAGGTCCAGCCGGCAACCGCCTGGCCCAGCTCGAGATCGGTCACGCCCGGACCGAGCGCATCGATCACCCCGGCAATGTCTTCGCCCGGGGTGTACGGCGTCTTGGGGTTGCCCGGCATGGAAATCGATCGGACCATCACGTCGTACGCCGATACTCCCGCACCTTCGACCCTCACCCTCACTTCGCCTTGGGCCGGTTCAGGGAGGTCGTCCTCAACGAACTCGAGCACGTCGGGTCCGCCCCGCTTGGTGACAACGATGCGGTGGTTTCGTCGCGCGGTCACTGGATTCCCCCCTTGTGTTAGCGCCGTCGGTTGTGGTCAGAGTTGCCCGATCGGCTCGGGTCGCTTCGACAGTGGCAGGGCAGATCTTCGCCGCCCAGAGCCCAAGGTCCTGGCGACACGTGCGGGATCGAGGCCCCGGGATGTCAGGGCCGCTTGGTCTGTTGGGCTTGGCGGACGATCTTGCCAAACCGTCGCTGCGCCTGGCGGTGGGCGTGGGTGTTGCCGCGGAGTTCTGCCGATGCGGCCTCTCGCCGAAGTTGTTCCCAATTCTCGAGTCGCCTGAGGTCGAGTTTGCCGAATTCGACGGCTTGCTGGACGGCGCAGCCGGGTTCGGACCGGTGAGTGCAGTCACCGAATCGGCACCCCTCGGCAAGTTCAGTGATGTCGGTGAAGGAACGGTCGACGGTGCCCGTGTCGGTCCAGATGCCAACTTCTCGTAGACCTGGCGTGTCGATGACCGAGCATCGCCCCGGAAGCGAGTGGAGTTGGCGAGCGGTCGTTGTGTGGCGGCCTTTGTGATCACCGCCCCGAACGTCACCCGTGGCGGCGATGTCACGACCGGCGAGAGCATTGAGCAACGCCGACTTCCCAGCTCCCGATTCACCGACGAAGGCCACGGTCTGACCCGACAACAACGAACTGAGACGGTCGATTCCCGATGTTGTCAGCGACGAAACACAGACAACGTCTGCACCGGCGGCGCCGGCCACGGCGGTGTCTTCGACGTCGGTGGTGTCGTCGACGAGGTCGCTCTTGGTCAGAACCACCAGAGGTACCGCACCGGCGTCCCACGACAGTGTGACAAAGCGTTCGATCCGTCCGGGGCTCACCGGGCGGTCCAGGCCACAGACGATCCCGACGACGTCGATGTTGGCGGCGATGAGCTGTTCGTTACCGGTTGACGGATCACGGCGTTGCAGCAATGATTTTCGTTCCAATACGCCGTGCACCACGTCGTCATCGATCAGAACCCAATCGCCGACTGCGATCGGTGGCGTGCTGGTTCGGAGGTGGACTGGCCCGGTCCAGCCCGATGAGCCGACCAGCACCGACTTCCCATCGTGACGGAGCACACGAGCCGGCACCACACCATCAACGCCCTGAGCGTTGAGGTAGGTCTGCCAACGGTCGTCCCATCCGAGATCAGACAGATCGTCGCCGCTGTGCCCTGACCGCTCGGCTGCGTTGGGGTCTTGGTCCACGGTGCCACGTTAGGCAGTCTTCCCCACCGGCACCAGGGAATTTCCCTGGGTCAGCAGCGCGGAAGCGACGTTCACATAGCGAACCCGTGATCAGGGGTCCTTGTGCTCTAGGGATTCGGCGGTGTTGGCGCGATTGTCCGTGCATATGTGGGTGTTGACCCCTGCTGGGCAACCCCGATAGCGAAGGGAAAGCAAACATATGAAATCCATTCTTGACCGCGGCGACGTCTCGCGGGCTCGCAAACTCGGCGGAACGCTAGTGATCCTGGCGGCACTCGTCGTGATCGCCTCGACGTTCTACAACAACCTGTTCAACGTCGGCCCTGATTTCGAGGCGATGATCGACGATTTCCGGCCCATGATTGCCGAAGAATCAACCGAAACCGCCCGTGCGGACCTCCAGATGCTCGCTGCGGTTGGCACCGAGTTCGAGACCGCGATCGTGCCAGGGCTGTCTCAGCAATTGGGCATGACCCCTGAGGAGTTCACCCAATTCACCGCAGCGAACTACCCCGACGTCGCGGCAGGAGTTCAAACTCTGCCTGAAATCGTGCCGACGTTCGAGGGGCTGGTGGGAACCCTCGATAGTCAGCGGCCGCTCTTCGAGTCGGCCGATGCAAT
>JBLYYW010000380.1:0-12846 GCA_048550155.1 Acidimicrobiales bacterium
AGAACTGCGATATCCTTCAGCCGCAATGCCGGTGTACGAATACAGGTGTGTCGATTGCGATGAGCGGTTCGAGGTCGAACAATCCATGGCTGATGCCACGCTCGAGACCATCAATGGCGACGATCACACCCACCAGGTGAAGAAAGTGTTCTCTCCGGTCGGAATCTCATTCAAGGGTTCCGGCTTCTACAAGAACGACTCGGCAAGCTCCAAGAAGAAGCAGAGCCCGAAATCTTCGACAGCGGATCCGGCGTCGTCGGGATCTGACACTGCGTCCAAGGCAGAGTCCGGATCCGATACGAAGTCCGAGACCTCCACTACATCGAAGAAGAATTCGTCCGACGCCACTCCGGCCTCCACGTAGGCGTTGCGTCGGCCCCTTCGGTGGGAGTCCGAACATGAACACTCAATCCGGCCATCTGAGGCGGTTGCCGCCGCGCCCCGGCGAGCCACTTTCGAACGTGTCGCGGTTGGCTCTGGGAGCCCACCTACGGCTGCGGGCGATGCCACCTCGACGGATTCTTGCTGTACTCCTTGGCCTGTTCGTCGGGGTCTCAACATGGGCCCTGCTTCATTCGGCTCGGGCCGACAGCGCCAGCTGGGGTGAACGAGTTGAAGTTCTCGTGGCCTCGGCTGACCTGCCGGCGGGCGCCGAGCTCGACAGAACCAACAGTGAGCTGGTGCCCTTCCCGATAGCTCTTCTGCCCAAAGGCGCTGTCACCGACTTCGAGGTCGGCCGATTCGTCAGCCACCCTGTCAGCCTCGGACAGGTGATCGTTTCTGGCCAGAGCGGCCTTGATCGTCATGGGCTGATCGCCGGGACACGAGCGATCACACTGCCCGAGCCCTTGGCTCCGCCTGCGCTCGAGGTTGGCGACCGGGTCGATCTGATCGCCGTACAGGCCGGAGTCGATGGTGCTGTGACTACCACGATCGGGTCAGCAGCGGTATCAGAGCTCGGCGACGAAGAAATCACCGTTGTCGTGGACCGGATGCTCGTTCCACTGATCTTCGAGTCTCTCGGATCAGGCTCGGTTGAGTTCGCTCGACGACCAACGAAAGGGTGACCCCAAGGTCCCCCAAAGCGAGGCGCCGACCGCCCCAGCCAGCAGCCGCAGCCGAGCTCGGGTACCGCTCGCCGGACGGACGGCTCGGTCCTCCATCATGAGCCCAAGGATGATCACCACGGTGTACAGCAGCGGAGCTGCAGCAGCTACCCACAGAAGGTCGGTACGCACGATGCCGCTCACTCCCCCGGCCACGGCGGCTGCGAGCGATATCATCGCCAGGATCGGCAGGACCGAAGCCACCCGGTAGACGAGCTGGAACGCACGAGTCTTCCAGGACGATCGAGCCCAGTCCATCCCGGACATGCTCGTCCAACGGCCCGAACTCTCCACCTCGCCGACGGACTGGGGAACCACCTGAACCCGATGCTCGAGCGACCGTTCCATCCCGTCGACCCGGAGGCGCCTACCGACCTCGGCCCATGTGAGCGGATCCTGAATCGGTCCGGGAACCCCCCCGATCCGTAGCAGGGCCCGCCGCGTGAAGACACCAGCGATGCACCCGTCGTAGCCGGCTCCAACAGCCCCCAGGGCACCGAGTAGCGCTGGTCCGGTACCGAGCCCGGCGACGGCCATCATGTCGGCGCGGGCCGCGACGATGTCGGCTGTTGACCCGAACCCACCGGGTACCGGCTCGACGATGCCGATACTTGCGACAGTCCTGGGCCGACGAACCCACGGCGCTGCGAGCCGAGACACCGCGCTGGGCCGCAGAACCCACCGAGAATCAACCGGCATGATCAACTCGCCCGAGGCTGCTGAGATCGCGAGACGCCACCATTCTCGATCGGATTCGGCGTCTTGGCCGGTCACGATGCAGCGCAGTCGGCTATCGCGACGGGACCGGTACATCGTGCCTTCCGTTGAGGATCCGGTTTCGACAAGGTCGAAGGCCAAGAGCAGCTCGGTTGGCACCTCACGGGAGGTGCAGACAAGCACGACCTCCAGATTCCGGTAGTGCTGGGCGAGGTACTGCATCACCCTGGAAACGGTGCTCTCCCCTGCCGGTAGATCCTCGAGGTCCACGATGAGAGACACCGAAGGATTCCCGATGGACAGAGCAACCCGATCCATGACCGGGGCTACTGCTCGTTCCCCGCCATCGAAGAATCGACGGATGGCAGCAAACAAGCAGGCCGCACGAAGTGCCGCGAACGCAACGAGTATGAGCGGAGCGATGACAAGTGCTGTCGTGATGAGTATGCGGATCATGACCGCACTCGTTCTTCTCGTCGGATTGGAAGCGGCACTGCCGGACTGGGCCCATGAGAAACAGGCAGTTCGGCCCGGCGACGGCGATGTTGTCGGACGAGCAGTCCGCCAGCCGACCCGGCCGCCAGAAGACCCTGCTCCGCAGCTCGACGAACCAGCCAAGACTCATCGAAAAGCATCGCCCGGAGCGGTGTGAAGACCCGGTTGGAGCCGATACGACCCAACCCTTCCGCCGCGGTGGCGCGCACCCGCGGCTCCCGGTCATCGAGCAGTCCGAACAGGATCGGTTCGGCTTCGATCGGGCTTTGGCGGGCGATTGCCGCCGCAGCCAACACGCGGTTCTCGGTGTGATCGGATCGTGCATGCCGGGACAACGATCCGAGCAACAGCCGATCTGTGATGCGACAGGCAGCCACGAGCGCAGCCTCCCGGTCCGGTCCCGTCTGAGACAGAATGGCGTTCAAGGGCAACGTCACGTCAACCCCACCAGATGGAAGCGTTTCCGCTGCGGCGATGCGTACTGCGGGATCGGGGTCGAGTAGCAGTCCAGCGACCTCGTCTGCGTGCTCGGCGACTTGCTCGGGCGAGAGGGCAGCAACCGCCACGACGCGAACCGCCCAATGCCGATCGGACAACAGCCGGCAACGCTGATCGGAACTTCCCATCAACCCGCACAAACGGGCCGCATCGACCCGGGCCGACCACCTACGTGCTGTGACGAGCCGGTTGAATGTCCGCATCGTCCGCGGCGTACACAACACGGCTGCCAGCCGGTCTCGGCCGTCCTGACCGAGGTGAACAGGAAGGCTGGACACGACCTCAAGCAAGGCGTCGCGCGCTGTGCTGTTGCGAACCTGGAACGAAGCAAGGGCCGAGGTGTCCTCAGCGAAGAGAACTGCGGCGAACGCGTCCATCGCATGCTGGCGACGTCTCCCTTCGTCCGCTGAACGCGAGTCGGACGCAGCTCCCAAGATCAGATACGAGAGGGCTGTCGCAACGACGAGAGCACACGCTCCGGCGAAGACCACGACCGCGGCCATCAGCTCAACTCGCGTTGGATTCTGCGCACGAGGAGGGGCAGGTTGAAGGGCTTCTGCACGACATCGAACGCCTCGGCGCTGAACGCATGGTCGATGAGTGCCAGGTTGACATCAGAGGCCAACACGATCAGCTTGGTCGATTCGGCCGGATACAGGCGACGGAAATGACGTAGCTCATCCATGTGACCACCGCGATCGGTGTCGATGTCCAGGACAGCAACACGCGGGGGCAGCATCTGGCCATATCTGGGCTTGTTCGCCGCCGATTGAGCAACCGGGTCCAGCGCCAGACAATCGAGTCCGAAGCGATCCAGGCTCGAGACAAGTGCCGACGCAAGCGCCGGATCGGGATCGACGACCAGAACGTCGGGGGGCGCCTCATGATCCTCGCACCAGTCGATGCCCACCACCGCCGGCCCTCCGAGTTTGGCCGAGCGGGCGATCGCGGATTCGGCCCGTTCGAGAGCTTGTGTCGCCGACCGTGCGTCGGTGGGATACTCCATGATCGCGGACCGAACCCGTACCGCTGGCTGCATCCGCTCGAGAACCGATTGCAGACGGCGGGTCAGCGTGGCCCGATCCGCACCGCGCAGAGCGACGACGAGCGACTTGTCGTCCCGTCTGCTGATGACGTCACTGCGTCGGAACGCCCGAGCAACTTCGTCGTCGAGTTCTGGATCGCTGGGAAGGCTCAAAAGGGCTACCGCAACAGTTGTCTTCGATCGACCGCTCTCGTTGATCAGACGCTGTAACAGCACACTCCCGATCGCCCATGGGACCGAGGAATTGTCAGCCACCTCGGAGAGAGACGCGTCGAGCGTTGCGTTGCGACGAACACGACTCTTCATTTCGGCCGCGATGTCACTTCGCTCAGCGTTGGACAGCCAGAAGCAGTCGGCTCCGGTATTGAGGGCCTCGCTCCGACCCGACGGGTCGCCTGCGAGACAGCCGATCACAATCGTCCGTCCCCGCCGTTCGCTCCGGAGTAGTCGCACGAGATTGATCGCCGGGCGTCCGTCAGGCTGTGGCGCACACAACACACTGCGAACCTCGCCTTGAACCACGGCATCGACCAGCGCCGTTCCCGACGGGTACACAGAGGCGAGCAATGAAGGCTCGTTGTCGGTCAAGGCGGTAGCCAGCTGGGCTGCGCCGGGACCGAACAAGCCAACCGTGAGGTCGATGTTTGAGCCGCGCACGAGCCGCAGCACCTCTTCGCTGACGACATCAGGGTGACTGCGCCGGGGAAGAACGAGATCAGCCGAACGGGCCAGCTGCACCTGCTGACTCGGTTCGAGGCGCGGCGAGAGCGAAACAATCGGTGTGGCGGGGCAGAATTCTCGCAGGGGGGCTGTGACATCGCCGATGGAGTCGGCGTCGTCCAGCACTTGAACGATGGCGTCGGCGGTGACTTCTCGGGAACGGTGGACTTCGTGCACCGCAAGGTATCGAACCGCCAGACCGGCCGATGCAGCAGACCACAGGATGGCATCGGTGAGCTCACCCTGGGCCCCGACGACCAGCACCGAATGGGGCCCTCGAGAGAGCAATTGAAGGTCGGCGGCGGCGTCTTCGAGGTTGGCCCGCACTTCGTCTGTCTGTGAGGCGAGCTGAATCGCAAGCTCTGGCCGCCGAGCTGCGCGGCCCGGCTCGAGCGAAGTGACCTCGGGCAAGTCCAGCAGCTCAGCAACCCGCCGAAGCTTGGAGGCACCGGATGTGATCCCCAGAAGACCCAGACGGCTGGCCCGCTCGTTGGCGTAGGCGATGCCGTGCCCGGCTTCCTCGGGTGTGAGGGCGCGATCAAAGAGGTGGCTGATCAACAACTCCAGCTGGTGCAACCTGGATTCGGAGCGCATCTGCACCCGACTCCACAGGTCGGCGATGGTCGACGCTGTCAGCGCGGAGAATGCGGGGGGTGTGTGTTGAACCGACACCCGCCCCTATCGGCAGCAATCGGAGGGTGTTGAAGTGTCGAGAACACCGGGTCGGTGTCCGATGCGCAACGGCTTTCGCGGCTATCGACCTGACAGGCGTACGCCGCTGATGATCATGCTGGGCGCGGCAACGCCAGATGGCAGATAGGTGCGGTCCGAGCCAACCGAGGTGATGTCCAGCAACAGCCGCTGGAGGGTGGAACCGATCGTGCACTCACCGATCGGTTCAGCAATGGATCCGTTGCGAATCATGCGCCCTTCAACACCCACGGAGAAGTCACCGGAGATGGCGTTGACGCCGCTGTGGAGCCCGGCCAAGGCGAACACATAGACACCGAGATCAACCGATGCGATCAGTTCATCCAAGGTGCCGCTGGTGCCGGCCTGGGCCGACAGCGCGTGAACACCAGGCGCGGGAAGCCCTCGGGTTCCCCGGACTGCCGATCCGGTCGTTGCGACCTCCGCCTTACGAGCGTTGTAGGAGTCCCACAGGAAGCCGTCGAGCGAACCGGCCGTGATCAAGGGCACAGGCCGACAGGCGATCCCCTCACCGTCAGTGCTGTCAGCCCCGAGCGATCGCGGGTCGGTCGGGTCGTCGAGGAGCGTCAGCAGCGGTGATGCGATCACCTCACCTTCTCGGCCAACGAAGGGCGAGCGCTGCTTGTTGATTCGATCGCCGCTCAAGGTTCCCGCCGTCAATCCCAGCACGGTGGCTGTCACCTGAGGATCGAGCACGAGGTCGACGGTGGCCGAATCGGGTTTGACCGCACCGATCAAACCCGTGGACCGACTGACGGCCCGTTCGACAATGTGGTCGAAATCCACGTCATCGGGAGCACGACCGGCGTGCCAGCCGAACCCCGTTTGGCTGCGGTCGCCATCGACCGCCAGAGCCTGGACCATCGAGCTCACGCTCGTTGCCCTATCCCCGGCCCGAATCCCCGATGTGGACACAAGCGCACCGGCAGCAGCCGCGTCGGAGTAGGTCGCCGTGCGTACGCCAGTGATGGATGGGTGCGCGTTCAACACCCGCTGTTCCACGTCCAGCGCCCGGGAGATTCGTTGCTCTGCGGTGAGGGTCATCGTCTCTTCCCGCCAAGAATCGACCTCGACGGCCTCGACTCCATCCGGCTCTGCGACCCCGGCATAAGCATCCGGTTCGGCAAACGCTGCGTTGTCTCTGGCGTCACCTACGAGACCCTTCAGGATCTCGAGATCGAGCGTGCCTGCGCTTGCGAAGCCCTGACGACCGTCCACGATGATGCGGATGCCCGCTCCGCTGCTGTCGGCGCTCGTGTAGCTCTCCACCTCACCCCCGTAGACCCGAACCGAGGTGGAGCTCCCGGCGGACACCGCAACCTCCATCTGCTCGTCGTCGCGAGCGAGCGAAAGCACCTTGTCGGCGATGGCGAGCAGTTCGTCGACGTTCACGACGACGTACCTCCGATGGTGAGTTCAGTGACCCGCAACGTCGGCACCCCATCGCCGACCGGAACCCCCTGGCCGTCCTTTCCGCATGTTCCCGGAGGCCCCATTTCGAAGTCATTGCCGACCGCATCGATCATCTGCAACACCTTGGGCCCGTTGCCGATCAGCTGACCCTCGCGAATTGGCTCGTCGATCTTCCCGTTCTTGATCATGTACGCCTCGGTCATGCCAAAGACGAAGTCTCCCGAAGAGGTGTTGACCTGGCCGCCGCCCAACCGGGCGACGTACACCCCTTCATCGACGCCGGCGATGATCTCCTCCGGCGTTTGGTCACCGGGCGCAAGGTACGTGTTGGTCATTCGAACCATCGGGAGATGGCGATAGCTCTGCCGCCGACCGTTGCCTGACGATGGGCGGCCCTCGGCACGGGCTCGCAGGCCATCCCACATGTAGTCTCGCAGCACGCCGTTCTCGATGAGCACGTTCCGGGCGGCCGGTCTTCCTTCGTCATCGACGGCGAACCGTCCCCACTCGTCGGCCATCGTTCCGTCATCGACGATCGTTACGAGCTCCGAGGCAACTTTCTGACCAACCTTTCCTGCAAACGCTGATGCGCCCTTCTTGACCAGGTCAGCCTCGAGACCGTGACCACAGGCTTCGTGGAACAGCACGCCGCCCGAGCCGGGGCCGATGACGACCGGCATCGAGCCTGATGGTGCTGGACGAGCATTCACTTTTGTGAGGGCTCGCTGGGCGGCTCGTCGAGCGAGCTCTGACACATCGTTCCGATCGAACAACTCGAACCCCACCGAGTTCCCGATCGACTCCGATCCGGTTTGCTGCCCGGCATCGCCAGTAGCAACCGCGGTGACGCTGAAACGGGTCCTGGTCTGGTCATCAGCGGACCGTATGCCGTCAGAGTTGGCGATCTGGATCCTGCGCCGGGTCTCTGCGTAGCGGGCTGAGACCTGGGTTATCGCATCATCGACGGCCCTGGCCGCGGCGTCGGCGGCCTGAACCAGGGCCACCTTGTCTGCTGCGGGGACGTCTGCGGGCCGAATCTCCACCGGCTGTGGATCGGTTCGGATGACCTTGGCCGGCGCTACCTCGGTAGGTGAACCCCCTCCGTCAACGGCTGCGGCCGATGCGGTGCGGACCGCGTCGAGGAGTGAGTCACGACCGAGGTCGGAGGTATGGGCAAAGCCCACTCGGTCACCGACCACGGCGCGGATGCCAACCCCACGATCACGACTGGAAGCAAGATTTTCGATTCGGCGGTCGTCGAGAGTGACCGACCGCTGCTCAACGTCCTCGACGAAGATCTCCACGAACTCGGCCCCGGCGGCGGTGCCCGCCGCAAGAACGGCATCGACTTCATCGGCCTGCAACAGCTTGTACATACCGCAATCGTAGAGCTCCCGCCGGACGAATCTCGGATCGCACGGCGGTTCAGCAGGGCTCGAGAAGCACGTTATTCCCTGCTACTGCTACCTTGGGAACCGTGGAGAATTCGTCGTCATCGCTCCTCGATCAGATCAACGACCCGGCCGATGTTCGAGTTCTCACCTACGAGCAGCTCGACGACCTGTGTATCGAGATCCGCGATTTCATTGTGGAGGCAGTTACTCGGACCGGTGGTCATCTCGGGTCGAACCTCGGGGCGGTCGAGCTCACGATCGCGCTGCATCGAGCCCTTCAGTCACCGCGCGATGTGATCTTGTGGGATACCGGGCACCAGGCGTACGTGCACAAGCTGCTGACCGGAAGGCGGAAGGGTTTCGATGAACTCCGCCAGGCCGGAGGAATGAGTGGTTACCCCAGTCGTTCGGAATCCGAATACGACTGGATCGAGAACAGCCACGCCAGCACCGCACTCAGCTATGCCCACGGTCTGTCCGCTGCGTTCAAGGCATCAGGGGAGGATCGACGGGTTGTCGCCGTCATCGGGGATGGCTCCATGACCGGAGGAATGGCCTACGAGGGGCTCAACAACCTCGGCCACTCCAGCAGCGACGTCACGATCGTGCTCAACGACAACGGGCGGTCCTATGCCCCAACCGTTTCCCTGCTGTCCGACTCGCTGGTCAGAATCCGATCAAACCCGATCTACATGGCCCGCCAGCGCAAGTTCGAATCGTTCACCGAGACACTCCCACTCGTCGGGTCCGCGGCGTATGCCGGGGTTCGAGCCTGGAAAGCAGCCGTCCGAGAGGCGTTCGAGCCCAAAGCGTTCTTTGAACAACTCGGCGTTCGTTACATGGGCCCCTTCGACGGCCACGACATCCCGTCTCTGGAGCAGGCGTTGCACAACGCAGCTGAGTTCGAGGGACCGGTTGTACTGCACGTTCTCACCACGAAAGGTCGTGGCTACGCGCCGGCCGAGAACGACTCGGTCAAGAACATGCACGACACGTCAGAACTGAAACCGGGCAGCTACACCGACGCGTTCAGCAAGGCCATGGTGGAGCTGGGTGAAGCTCACTCCGATGTGGTCGCCATCACAGCCGCCATGCCCGACAGCACCGGTCTGTTGCCATTCAGCGAACGGTTCCCAGACCGAACCTTCGACGTTGGAATTGCTGAACAACACGCTGTCACGTTCGCTGCTGGCCTCGCGATGGGCGGCCTCCGGCCGGTCGTCGCGCTCTACAGCACGTTCTTGACCAGAGCAATCGATCAGGTGAACCTCGATGTTGGCCTGCACGGTCAACCTGTGATCTTCTGCCTCGATCGGGCTGGAATCACCGGCGACGATGGGCCTTCTCATCACGGCGTTCTGGACCTCGTGCTCATGTCCAAAGTGCCCAACATGACCATCCTCTGTCCGAGCAGCTATCAAGAACTCAAGCAGATGTTGTTCGATGCCTACACACTCGATGCGGGCCCGGTGTGCATCCGGTGGCCCAAAACCAGCGCAATTCAGCGCCAGCCAGGCGATGTGGGCCGAGGGCTCTCGGCTCGGAAGGGTCGCTCTGGAAACGGGGATCTGTGCTTCATCGGCGTTGGAAAGATGTTCAACATCGCCCTCGCCGCCGCCGACATCCTGGCCGAGGAAGGAATCGAGGCAACCATCTGGGACCCGCGGGCGGCTCGCCCATTGGATCCGGCGATGCTCGATGACGCCGCCGAACATCGTCTGGTGATCACCGCCGAAGACGGCTACCGCGAGGGTGGGATCGGTTCCACGATTGCGGACGAAATCAGCGGCCGCACGACGGTGCACGTGATGGGTGTTCCCACCTCGTTCCTGCCGCACGCAAAGCCCGACGCCATTCTGGCCACGCTGGGACTCGACGCCGAAGGTCTAGCGGCGGCAGCTCGTGAGCGATTGGCTCCTTCGTAGATCTACAGGGCATTCGCCGATCTCGCCGGTTGGCTATTCGAGAGCGGTCTTGGCCTGCTTGGCGATCAGTTCCAAATCTCGACTGATCTGACTGTCGGGCGCCGGCTTTCCGAACAGGAACCCCTGTGCGAGATCGCAGTCGGCTTCTCGGAGAATCCGTGCCTGATCCTGGGTCTCGACCCCTTCGGCGATGACATAGCAGCCCAGGTCGTGAGCCATCCGGATCAGGGATGTGACGATGACCCGGTCTTCTTCTGCGAGTCCGAGACCTTTGACCAGAAGACGCGGCAAGCGGATGACATCGAATCGACAACGCCGCAGCAGATCCGGGGAGCCGTAGCCGATCCCGAAATCTTCAAGCGCAATGCCGACCCCTTCGGCCTTCAGCTGCTGGAGGGAGGGCCACAGGAGGTTGAGCTGAGGTCCGGCCGTGTGGCCGTTCACATCGAGGAGCACCTGGGTTGGGCGCAGGTTGGTCTCGTGTATCGCATCGAGAACGACGTTCACGAATCGTTCGTCCCGCACGAAGCTGGCGTCAAGGTTCGTAGATCCGAACAGGCTCGGAGTGTTGAGCCGACGGGACCAGTTGCTGGTGTGCCGGGTGCACTGCCGAAGCACCCAGGCGTGCATCGGAACCACGATCGGCGAGGCCCGAAGCGCATCGAGGAATGCCCCGGGAGCGATGAGCTCAGCACCGTTGGGTCCAGCATCGGGTGACAACCATCGCAGGACAGCCTCGAAGCCCACGACCGTTCCAGACGTCATCGAGACAATCGGCTGGTAGTAGAGCTGGAATTCGTTGTTGTCGAAGGCGCGTTGGAGACGGACAGCAAGAACGTCAGGCTTGCGTCTGGCTCCATAGGTCTCGTCACGAACCACGATCCGTCGCGACTTCTGCGTACGGGCCTCGGCCAGCGCAGCCTCTGAATCGACCAGCAGAAGCCGCTCGCTGAGATCAGGATCGGAAAGCACACCCGAGACGGCAACCTCGACCGGGACGACGAACGCCTCGAAGGTGACCTGCTGAGGCAGCGACGCAACAAGATTCTCTGCGGTCCTTTCCATTTCATCGGCGCCGAACATGCCCGGCCACACAACGGCGAACTCCGACCCCAGGTATCTGGCGAGCTGACCTCGGGCCCCGACCGCGGTGGTGAGAGATTCGGCCACAGCCTGAAGGACCTCGTCACCGACCGCAGATCCGTAGCCGCTGTTGATCTCGGCAAGGTTGGCAACCGAGACCAGGTACATTCCGAAACGGTCGCCGGTTCGCCGATTTCGGACCAATTGGTGCGAAATCCACTCCTCGAGCTGCCATCGGTCGGGCAGACCGGTGAGTCCGTCGGTGTGATCGGCAAGATCACCGAGCAGCTCATCGGCCTCTTGGACTTCGTCAGTTGAGCGGCGAAACACCATTGAGTGACTCCAACGGAAACGAATCTACGAGGAGCGCAGGTGCGCTCCTCTGATGCTCTTATGATCGGCTGCCCGATGCGCTCCTTGAGTCAACGACCAAGGTTGTGTGGACCGACCGAGCGGTCAGCTCTTCTCCCGAATCAGGATCTCCTGTGAGATCGTCGCAACATGGGTTCCGTCGGCAGTAAACAACCGACCCGCGGACAACCCTCTGGAGTTCACGAGGGTTTGGGCCTCGGCATCGGACAGGATCCACTGGGTCGGATCGCAGGGACGATGGAAGTGCATCGCGTGATCGAGGCTGGCTCCGACGAAATTGTCGATGAAATCGGCCCTGGTCAACTTCCGTGGGTGGATCGACCTCGGCGGTTCGCTCATGACGGTGTCGGAGATATACGCCAACGCACATGCGGCAATCCGCTGGTCTTCGATCGGCGGCGTGCGGGCCATTCGGATCCAAGTGAGTACTCGCCCGTCTTCGACGAGGACCTTTCGGCGTTCGGCCAGATTGCCCCACCCTTCGTCGGGAACCGAGTCCGGCTCGTCTGCGCCAGGCTTCACAACCGGGGTGATGTCGACCGCTGCGGGCTCGCCGAGCTGAAATGAGGCGGAGAGATGCAGAATGGCGCCACTGCTCTGTCGGGCAACCACGCTTCGTGCGACAAAACTCCGTCCGTTGCGAAGCCGGTCGACCTCGAATCGGATCGGTTCGGAATGGGAACCACCACGAATGAAGTAGGCATGAAGAGAGTGGGGTGCGTACTCCTCCGAAACGGTGAACATCGCTGCCCGCAACGCTTGGGCGATCACCTGTCCGCCGAAGATCCGGCCCCAGGGGTACTTGGGGGCGATACCGACGTAGGTGTCTGGTCCGTGCTGTTCGAGGTCGAGGATCTGTTCGAACGAGACGTCGTCAACCGGAATGCCGCTGCGAAGGTGTTCCATCACCGGTCATGATGCCTGGGCACCGGTCGACCCTCCACCGGTCGTTGGGGGAATTAGCGGAACGGATTGACGTCGAAGTCAGGATTGAAGCCCACCGCGCCACCCGCTCCTGCGGCCGAAGGGCCGGTCGGTGCAGCGATCGTTGGAGGTGCTGAGGGAAGGTCTGGTTCGTCGGTCTCGTTGTCTTCCCCGTCGCCATGGTGGCCCGGAACGTGGTGACTGACCGAATGATCGACGGGAAGATCGTCACCAAACCGCGCTGGTCCGCGGGCTGGTCCTGTTCCCCGGCGATCAAAAACCGAAGGGAAGCTCGTGTCCTCAACCTGGCGTCGATCCTCCGACGGCATCGCCGGGTCGGCTGCCGCGGGAACGTCGGTCGTTGAGCCTTCAGGGGCTGCTTCGGGAGCAGCGAACACCGAGCTCGGCACAGCCTCGATCGGTTCGTTGGCCGGCTGCGGGAG
>JBLYYW010000381.1:0-8154 GCA_048550155.1 Acidimicrobiales bacterium
GCCTGGACGGCGACGGTCTCTGGACGGCGCGAGAAACCCTCCCCCAGTGGCGTGTCAGCCGAATGCGGTATTGGGCTCTTTCCTAGGCGAGCAGTTCGGTGATCTCGTCATTCTCCAGGCGGCGATAACACCGACCCTCGCCGTGTCGGTCGAGTACCCCGACCTCGAGTAGCTCGGCAGTCAATGGCGTTTCACCCGAAAGTGCGCCGACGGCAAGTTTGAGCGCCTCGGCGAATGACATCTCGGAGGTGTCGGTGGAGTCGAGAGCTTCGCGTACCCTCTCCGCGTCGCCACCAAGGGCTGCGAAGCCGTCCTCATCGGTCACCGATCCGTCGTAGCGGATGTGGAACATCCTGTCATCGGCAATGGTCGTTCCCACCGACGCAACGAGGATCTCGACCTCCATCGGCTTGACGTCATGGGTGAAGATCTGACTCATCATCTGGGCGTACTGATTGGCCAGCGTTTGAGCGTCGACATCGTCGCGGCTGTAGGTGTAGCCACGAAGGTCCGCGGCCCTGATTCCAGCGATCCTCAGTTGGTCATATTCGTTGTACTTGCCCACGCCGGCGAAGGCGATGCGATCATAGATCTCTGCCATCTTCCGGAGGTTCCGGCTGGGATTCTCAGCGCACAAAATGATGCCGTCGGCGCATTCGATGGTGACCAGGCTGCGACCTCGGGCGATGCCCTTCTGCGCAAAGTCGGCGCGGTCACGCATCATCTGTTCAGGCGGGACGTAGAACGGCATGTTCATTGCGAGACCTCACCATTGATGGTTTGGATGTAGTCGGCAAACCGGGACGAGATCTCCTCTTCAGGAACCTCTGCATAACCATCGGCCGTGATGGCAGCAACAATCGGGTAGATATTGCGCAAGGGGTCAGGTCCACCGGTCGCAGAATCGTCGTCAGCCGCGGTGTAGAGGGCTTTGACTACCAGATCGATCGCCTCTTCCCGAGACTGGTCAGATCGGTGGCCGAGCTTGATCACCGTACGGGCGTGGAGCGATCCGGAGCCCGAAGCCACATAGTTCATCTCCTCGTAGCGGCCGCCGGTGACATCGAAAGCCCACACTCGACCGCGGTCGCGGCGGCGGTCGAACCCGGCAAAGATCGGGACAACAACCATTCCCTGCATCGCAGCGGGAAGATTGCCCCTCACCATCATCGACAACTGGTTCGCCTTACCCTCGAGCGAGAGCGGGTTGCCTTCGATCTTCTCGTAGTGCTCCAGCTGCAGCTGGAACATCTTGATCATCTCCACAGCCGGCCCCGCTGCGCCCGCGATGGCGACCCCACTCAGCTTGTCAGCCGGGAAAACCTTCTTCATGTTCCGATGGCTTATGAGGTTTCCACTGGTCGCCCGACGATCACCGGCAATCACGGCGCCGTCGACGTAGGTGCATGCAACCACTGTGGTGCCGTGGGTGATCTCGCTACCGATGTTGACCGAAGAGAAGTCGGGAGCCAAGCCATAGCTGTTGACCAGACCTGCGAAGTTTGGACCCGGATCCTCGTGGACCGAGAAATTGGGCAGGCTCACTGGCCGCCCTTTTGGATGTAGCTCTTCACGAAGTCTTCTGCATTGGTTTCGAGAACCTCGTCGATCTCATCGAGAAGATCATCGAGCTCTGCTTTCAGCTCCTCGCCCTTTGCGCTCACCTGGGCTTGTCCAGCTTCCCCGGATCCGCCGTCTTCTCGAGGCGGTGCATTCTTCTTGATTTGCTCACGCTCAGCCATGTCTAACCCTTGCCTTGATTCGATTCTGCGCTTCGGCGACCCTAGCCGCCTAACTTTTCGAGCAGTTGAGTGACGGTGTCACTTTCATCCAGCAGAGTACCCACATGAGCGGCCGTCCCCCGAGTCGGCTCCATCATTGGCACTCGCCGTAGGGGATCATCACCCACGTCGAACACGATCGAATCCCAGTTGGCGGCTACCACGTGCTCGGCGAACTTCTCGAGGCAACGACCCCGGAAATACGCCCGCGTATCCTCCGGCGGGTGAGTCATGGCATGCTCTGCGTCTCGGTCCGACACCAACGTTGTCAAGCCCGCCTTTGCTGCCAGGCACTTGGTTGGCCGCATGTCGTGGTATTGCAGGTCGAGGGCTCGCAGCCTCGAGTCATCCCATTCACAGCCGTGACGCTCTCTGAAGCCATCGAGGATACGCCGCTTCGCAACCCAGTCGACCATGGGAGCCACCGATTCGGGATCGGACTCGAGACCGGCAAGCACCTCGCCCCACGTGCTGAGGATTTGTTTGCCGACCTCCTCACCCCCAACGTTGGCGAAACCCCTGGCGGCGGTGTACTTCTCGGCCTGTTCCAGGAGGTCGTACTGAATCTCCAGTGCCGTCATCGACGCCCCGCCATGAAGGCGCAACGGCGCGCGAAGGGTGAGATCGTGGCTTACCTGATGCATCGCTGTGACCGGATCTTCAAACTCCCGGTCAAGGTTCATCGCCCCGTCCTCGATCATGGCGAACACGAGTTGGCTCGTCCCGACCTTGAGGAACGTGGCCGTCTGAGCCATATTGGCGTCCCCCACGATCACGTGGAGGCGTCGGTATCGCTGACTGTCGGCGTGGGGTTCGTCCCGCGTGTTGACGATCGGGCGTTTGAGGGTGGTCTCGAGGCCGACCTCTTCCTCGAAGTGTTCGGCTCGTTGGGTGAGCTGGAACGGAACGTCGCGGATCGACACACCGGGAAGCTCGGATCCCACTTTCCCCGAACCGGTGAAAATCTGCCTGGAAACGAAATGCCACGTAGCTCCGGTGACGATCTGACCGAACGGCAGATTCCGATCGAGCAGATAATTCTCGTGGGTTCCGTAGGCGTTGCCCTTGCGGTCGCTGTTGTCCTTGTAGAGGACCATTTCCTGTTCGGGCGGAAGCACCTCGTTGGCGGCCGCCATCGATTGGATCCCGATGAGTTCTGCGGCGCGATCCCAACACACGACACTCAGGGCGTCGGCGCACTCGGGTGTGGAGATCTCGGGATGAGCATGGTCGACGTAGTAGCGAGCACCGTTGGTCAGGACGGCGTTCACCAAATGGGTCTCAACCTCGGGTGGCAGGGCGAACTCGGGAGGCAGGAAATCTCGCGCATCGGCCCCAGGGGTCTCATCCACGAAGTCCCACGCGATCGCAGGTGAACGTTCATTCACAGCCCCAGACCCGCCCGCTCCCAGGTAGGCGTTGATCAACAGGCTCGACGCCGAGACAGGGTTCCAGTCAGACGATCCACGGATCATGATCCCGTATTCAGTTTCGATTCCCACGATCTTCGGAACTGCCACACCCGCAGGCTACCGGAGCGTGCCCTTCCCCTCCCCTATCCAAACTGCGTCACTCCAGCACATTCCCCCCAAAAATCGTCGTGCGAGCACACAGGGTGTGCCCCTGGGACGACAGAACAGCAGGATGTAGTGGGGCGACGACAGAAGCGACGGGTCGTGCAGGGGAAGTTACAGGTACTGTCCGGTGGCAACTTGCTCGATCGACTTGCCGCCCTTTTGCTCCGAACCTCCGGGACCGATCAAGGTCCGGACGTACACGATGCGCTCACCCTTCTTGCCCGAAATCTTGGCCCAATCGTCGGGGTTCGTTGTGTTCGGCAGATCCTCTTGCTCTTTGAATTCTTGGGTGACCGACGCCAAGAGGTCTTCGGTCTTGATGCCCTTTTCCCCCTCGGCCAGGAACCGCTTGATCGCCAACTTCTTGGATCGACGAACGATGTTTTCGATCATGGCGCCGCTGCTGAAGTCACGGAAGTAGAGAACCTCTTTGTCGCCGTTCTGATAGGTGACTTCGAGGAACCGGGTGTCGTCGTCTGTCCGGTACATGAAATCAACCGCTCGATCGACCATCTTGGCGATCGCATCGTCCCGGTGGGGTGCGCCATCGGTCTCTGACGCATGAATCGGAAGTTCCGGCGTGAGATAGCGATTGAAGATCGCCCTGGCCGCATCGGGCCCCGGACGCTCGATCTTGATCTTGACGTCGAGTCGCCCCGGCCGGAGTATGGCGGGGTCGATCAGATCCTCACGGTTTGAGGCACCGATGACAATGGTGTTCTTCAGCGTCTCGACACCGTCGATCTCGGCGAGCAGCTGAGGGACGATCGTGCTCTCGATATCGGAGCTGATGCCGCTGCCTCGGGTTCGGAACAAGGACTCCATTTCGTCGAAGAAGATGATCACGGGGATCCCCTCTTCGTTCTTCTCCCGAGCTCGCTGGAAGATGAGCCGTATCTGACGTTCGGTCTCGCCGACGTACTTGTTGAGCAGCTCCGGTCCCTTGATGTTGAGGAAGAAACTTCGGGTCTCGGTGTCGCCACTTTTCTCCGCCACCTTGCGGGCGAGCGATGCCGCCACGGCTTTGGCGATCAGTGTCTTGCCACAGCCCGGAGGTCCGTACAGCAAGATTCCCTTCGGTGCCGGAAGCTCGTGTTCGGTGAACAGATCGCTGTGGAGGAACGGGAGCTCAACCGCATCGGTGATCTCCTCGATCTGAGTGTCCAGCCCGCCGATGTCGCTGTAGGACACGTCAGGAACCTCCTCGAGCACCAGATCCTCAACCTCGGCCTTTGGCAACTTCTCGATCAGCAGCGAAGATCGCCCATCGAGCAGTAGTGAGTCACCGGCCCGTATTGCTTCGTCGTAGAGATGGTCAGCCAACTGTGCGACCCGTTCCTCGTCGGCTCGGCCGACAATGATCGCACGCTTCTTGTCGGCCATGAGTTCCTTGACCGTGACCACCTCGCCCGCGGTATCGGGCTCTCGGACCTTGACGACGTTGAGACTTTCGTTGAGAACGACCTCTGCGCCCCGCTGCAACTCGGCTTCATCGATCGCCGGGTGGACTTCAACTTTCATTTTGCGACCGCTGGTGAAGATGTCCACCGTTTCGTCGTCGTTGATCCCGATGAGAGTCCCGTAGGCGGACGGAGGCTGGGTCAGCTTGTCGACTTCGTCTCGCAGCGCGCTGATCTGCTCCCGTGACTCCCGCAGGGTGTAGGTCAGCTTCTCGTTCTGGTTGACCGCCTGGGACAGCTGTCCCTTGGTGTCGAGCAAGCGCTCTTCGAGCGTGCGGACACGTTTTGGGGCGTCCTGGAGGCGACGCCGCAGGGCGACGTTTTCTTCCTCCATGCCTTTGACCTGTTCTTGAAGTTCAGCCAGGCTCGCTTCGTAGCTGGCCAACCGCTTCTCATATTCTGAAGTACTGATGGCCTGATCTCCTTGAAACTTGCACCGTATTCACCGGGTGCTCACCTCCACGACACTACCCCGTTGGACCAACTTGAGAGAACCGGGTTGTGCTGTACCTTCCATCGGCAGATCCAGCGGCGAACTGATCAGGCGAGCGCATCGATCAGGAAGGCAAGTACCTCGGCCTCGTCTCTCCATGCGTCGTATCTGCCGGTGGAACCGAAGTGACCTGCGCCCATTTCGGTTTTCAGCAGGATCGGGCGGTTCCCTGTGTTCTTCTCTCGAAGCCGTAGCACCCACTTCGCCGGCTCCCAGAAACGAACTCGAGGATCGTTGAGACCAGCGGTCACGAACATTGCCGGATAGTCACCCTCCACCACGTTCTCGTACGGGCTGTACGACATCATGGCTCGATACACGGACTCCGATTCGAGGGGGTTGCCCCATTCGTCCCACTCGATCTGGGTGAGCTGTTGGCTGGTGTCGATCATTGTGTTGACGACGTCCACGAACGGAACTTCAGCAACAACGGCCCCGTACAGAGACGGATCGCGGTTCAGTGCCGCACCGACCAGAAGCCCACCCGCTGAGCCTCCTCGAATACCCAACTGAGCCGAAGTGGTGAGACCACGATCAATGAGCTCGCGAGCACATGCCTCGAAGTCGTGGAAACTGCGAGTTTTGTTTTCGTACTTGCCCGCCTCGTACCAGCTGCGCCCGAGCTCTCCCCCTCCCCGAACCTGAGCGATGGCAAAAGTGAAGCCGCGGTCAAGCAACGACAGGCGAGCGATCGAGAAACTGGGATCCATGGTCGCTTCGTACGCTCCGTACCCGAAGAGCACTGCGGGGTGAGGCCCCTCACCGCGATCTCGCCGCCACACCAAGACGATCGGCACCTCCGTGCCGTCGTCCGCGGTAGCCCAAATGCGATCGGTGGCGTAGTTGTCTGACCCGAAGTCGCCGAGCACGGGGGTCTGCTTGAGCACTGTCCGTTCCCGGGTGAGAAAGTCATAGGAACAGACCATCGGCGGAGTCACCATGCTTGCGTACACGTACCTGAAGTTCGTGACATCGGACTCGGGGTTGGCTCCCGGGTAGACGCTGCTGACCTCCTCGGGCTGATCCATCACGTAGTCGTCACCGGTTTCGAGTTCTGAAATCCGGAGCTGCAACAAGCCGTTGCTTCGCTCAACGAGCACCATGTGGTGAGAGAAGATATCGAACCCGGACAGCGTGACATCGCTACGATGAGGAACGACTTCCTCCCAAGCCGAGGCTGGCGGGGCGCCTGCGGAGACAACATCGGCCGGGGCAGAGAGCAGCCGGAAGTTCTGAGCGTCACGATTGGTGTGCATGTAGAAGCGGCTGTCCCCGGCAGGCGAGGTTCGGTGTCCAACGTGGTATTCGATTCCAAACGAACGTGGGGCAACGACGACTGGGGCGACGCTCAGGTCGTCGGCAGGAATGAGCAGGATCTCGTCGGTGACCGCGGACCCCAGGGCGATATGTACATAGCTGTCATCGCGCTCCTTGCTGAGCCCGACAAAGAACTGGGGATCGGCCTCCTCGTAGACCAGCGAGTCTTCGCTGGGCGCGGTTCCCAGCACATGTCGCCACACCTGAAACGGACGGTGCGTCTCGTCAGGCCGGACGTAGAGGAACGATGTGCCCTGGTTGTCCCACGCCGAACCCGACATCACACCGTCGATCAGCAACGGGGTGGAGGTGCTGGAGGAGATGTCGAGAAGGTGAAGCTTGTACGTCTCGTCGCCATCGGTGTCGATCCCGTACAGACACATCGAGTGGTCCTTTGAGATGTCGAACACGCCCATTTCGAAGTAGTCGTGCCCCTCGGCCAGGGAGTTCTCGTCTATCACGATCACTTCGGGGCCCGGATCTGCGCCGTCTAGGGCGGCGAGTCGTCGGCAGTGCACCCCGTACTGACTGCCCTCCTCGGTCCTGCCGTAGTACTCCCATCTGTCCTTCTTGATGGGAACGCTCAGGTCGGTTTCCTTCACCCGAGATTTGATCTCGTTGAAGATCGACTCCCGCAGGCTTGTGAGTCTTTCGCTGAACGCATCAACCCGAGTGTTTTCAGTTTCGAGGAAGCCCAGAACCGAAGCCGAGGTTGGGTCCTCCAGCCAGGCATGCGGGTCCTCGACCCTGTCGTTCCACAGTTCACGTACTCGGGGTTCATTTTCGCTGCTCACTGCTGGACAGTCTGCCTTGCCCGCACGCCGGTTCAGTCGGTCCAAGGTGGGCGCGGCGACCACGGATGCTTTCCGCGTCCCTCCGGCGATTCTCCAACTTTGCCGTTCTACGCACACAGGTGTCGGCCCATGGCCCTGATTCCATGAGGTCGCCCCAATCACCGGACGGATCACTACGGTGGAAATGGATGACCAAGTCGTTCCCTCAGACCGAGTTCTCCCCTCCCCCCGGCTCGACTCGATTCATCCTGGTTCGCCACGGCCAGTCGGTGCCGGCATTCGAGGACAAACCATTCGAGCTCATCGACGGTCACGGTGATCCACCCTTGTCCCCACGAGGCCTCATGCAGGCTGATCTCGTCGCAAAGCGACTTGCCGGCGAAGCACTCTCGGCGGTCTATGCCTCCACCCTCACCCGCACGCAACAAACCGCAGCGCCGCTTGCTGAGAAGAACGGGATGGAGATCCGCGTCGAGCACGATCTCAGGGAGATCTACCTAGGCATCGGTGAGGGTGGGAGGTTTCGAATGATGGTTGAGCAGAACCACCCAGCGGTCGTTGCGGTGCGAGCCTCAAAGGAATGGGGGGAGATCCCGGGGGCCGAAACGAACCTTGCGCTCACCGAGCGGGTTGTTGGCGTATTGGAGCAAATCCACGCAGAACACACCGATGAGGCGATCGCCGTGTTCTGCCACGGCGGCGTGATCGGGGCTGCAGTAGGCCACGCCCTGA
>JBLYYW010000382.1:0-3770 GCA_048550155.1 Acidimicrobiales bacterium
AAGGCGAGGAAAGGCACGGCATGTTCAGAGCGATAAACGACCTGCCAGCCCATGTGTTGTTCGTGCATTTGCCAGTGGTGGCAATCCCGGTGATGAGCCTCCTCGCTGTCCTGATGGGAATCATCAAGCGGCCACCCGTCTGGCTGCAGCGGATCGTCGTCGGCGGTACCGCTCTGACCGTCGCTGCCACCTGGTTTGCGGTGCGATCAGGCAGAGAATTCGACAAGATCATCGGTGACCGGGTGAATACGGATCGACACGAGGCCCTGGCCAATCGCACGATGCTGTTGGTCACCGCACTCGCCATTTCCGTGGGCGGCCTCGGATACGTCATCTCTCGGCTTGGGAACGACCAAACACCCAGGCCGGCTGGCCTGATACGGGCACGTTTTGTGCTCTCTCTGGCGACGATCGCTCTGGCCACGCTCTCAACCATCTGGATCGTACGAACCGGCGAAGAGGGAGCCCGCATCACCTGGCGAGGTGTCGTCCCAGTCGAGGCCGACGGGTGAGGCAGCACCTTGACCTTCGCCGAAGACCCCGAACCGAAACCAGCAAACCCAACGAAAGGCATCCAAATGAGACACACCATTTCGGCATTGGCCGCAGCAACCCTGCTGTTGGCTTCCTGTGGCGGATCTGAAGCCGAGTCTTCAGAGGCAACAACGACCAGCGAAGCGACAACTACCAGCGAGGCAACAACGACCAGCGAGGCAACGACCACCACCGAAGCGACAACGACCAGCACAGAAACGACCACGACGACCGAGGCCGAGCCCGAAGAACCTACTGCCGATGCGGTTGAAGTCGAGTTGATCGAGTGGGCCATCAACGCCCCGACGGAGATCGCGGCAGGCACGGTTACGTTCAACGTGACCAATGGCGGCGAGAACCGACACGAGTTTGCCATCGCCCGTGGCGAAAGCTACGAAACACTTCCCCAGCTGGAAAACGGTGCGGTCGACGAGGAGGCGCTCGGCAGTGACTTCTTGGGCCGCACCGAAACCCTCGACAGTGGCACAACCACCACAATCAGCTTCGATCTGGAGCCGGGCAACTACGTCTTCCTGTGTAACATTCAGTTCGGTCCCAACTCCCACGCTTCAGCCGGCCAAGTCCTGTCGGTGGTGGTCACCTAGCCGAGAGCGCAATGTCTGCCCGTTCTAAACCTGAACCAGAGGGTCTGCAGCCGAAGGGAAGCGAAGCAGATCCGGTCAGCGACGGAACCGGCAAGCATCTGACCGAACTGGAACTGCGAGCCTGGACCGGCTTCCTCGATGCGTCGCGGATGCTCGAGGAACGGTTGGCCAATCAACTGAGTGAGCACTTCGACATGTCCCATCGCGACTATGAAGTACTGGTGCGCCTCGACGGGGCTGGCGGCAGGTTGCGAATGTCCGAACTGGCCGTCCAAATGGTTGCCTCTCAGCCATTGATGTCGCAGACGGTCAATCGGCTGGAAAAGCGAGGGTGGGTTGTCCGCGAGGAATCGACCATTGACCGACGCAGTATCGAAGCCGTCATCTCCGACGCCGGGCGGGCCGCCCTGGGCCGATCGTCAGGACCACACGCAGCATTGGTGAAATCACTGCTGTTGGATGTTGTCGCCGAGTCGAGCCTCGACGAGTTCTCCAATTCCATCAACCGTGTTGCCGCCAGGTTGAGAGACCACCGACGCCGTCATCGACCACAGTGAGAGCATTGGTTCGGAGCAACAGATCATTGCAGGCGTGGTTGACCTAGACCGACCCCAGCGGGCCGATGGTCTGATGGATCAACGGCACCCCTGGCCTATAGGCCAGGTGGTGATGGGTCGGTGCGTCCAACACAATCGCATGACCCAGCTTGCCCGGTGCCAATGCGCCGATGTCGATGCGTTGAAGCGCCGCCGCTCCACCAGTCGTGACCGCCATGATCGCTTCGTCGATGGTCATGTGCATCTCTCGCACAGCGATCGCAATACAGAACGATAGTGACGTTGTGTAGCTGGATCCCGGGTTGCAATTGGACGCGATCGCTACGGTCGCGCCGGCATCAATGAGCCGGCGAGCGTTCGGGTAGGGCTGGCGGGTCGAAAAGTCGGCGGCGGGGAGAAGTGTCGCAACCGTCTCGCTGCCGGCCAGTGCTTCGATGTCGTCGTCGGTGAGATGGGTGCAGTGATCCACCGACGCACACCCGCACTCCACGGCCAGCTGCACACCGGGACCCGTTCCGAGTTGGTTTCCGTGTAGCCGCAGCCCGAGACCGGCCGCCCTTCCCGCTTCGAGCACGCGCCGGCACTGGTCGGCGTCGAAGGCACCGGTTTCGCAGAAGGCGTCGATCCAGCGGGCGTGAGGAACAGAAGCATCGAGCATCTCGCCGCACACCAGGTCTATGTAGTCATCGGGACGACCTTCAAATTCTGTTGGTAGAAGATGGGCTCCGAGGAACGTGGTCTCCGTTGTGTAAGGCGACGCCAGTTCGAGAGAACGGGCTTCGTCGGTGACGTTGAGCCCGTAGCCCGACTTGATCTCGATCGTCGTCGTCCCGGCCCGATGGGCCTCATGCAGTCGCAACCGCAGCAGGCGGTCGAGTTCTGAGGTTGACGTGCTTCTCGTGGCGTCGGTTGTTACCCGGATGCCTCCGCCGTCATAACTCGTGCCGGCCATCCTGGCGGTGAACTCCTCGGCTCTGTCTCCGGCGAAAACCAGATGCGTGTGGGAGTCGACAAAGCCAGGCAGGACACAACGGCGCTCCGCATCGATCCTTTCGTCGGCAACGGCGCCAGCCGCACCGACCGCCTCCACCACGCCATCGATGATCACCACCGAGGCGTTCTTCACGATGCCGAGGGGTCCTCGACCGAGGTCGGGGTCGTTGGTGATCAACGAACCGATGTTGTCGATGACCAAGGATCGGGTGGCGCTCACGACTCAAGTATCCATGAGTGCAGAGATCGATGCTTCCAGATCACCAGCAACGTCAAGTTGATGACGGCCATCCCGGACGATGTGTCGCCCACCTATCACGACGTCGGTAACGTCGGCGGCGGTGGCCGTGAAGACCACGGTCTCGAGCGCGTTCTCAGATGAGCCTCCAGCTCCTCGCACGGAACCAACATCGACCGCTACGAGATCGGCTCGCATGCCGGCGGCGATGGTGCCGACGTCTGGCCAACCGATGCTGGCGTGGCCGCCGGTGGCCATCGACAGCAGCTCGATCGCACTGTGGATCCCACGGTGGTGGGATCGCAGGCGCTCGTGAAACTCCACCGAACGCGCTTCGACGAAATGGTCGATCACCGCATGTGAGTCGCTGCCGAGTGTGATCGGAATACCGGCAGCACGCCACGCCGAAGCTTCGGCGATGCCATCACCCAGATCGCGTTCAGTTGTCGGACAGAGACACACGGATGCGCCCGAGTCCGCCAACAGTTCAACGTCACGATCCTCGATATGGGTTGCGTGTACCGCAGTGAATCGCTCCCCGAGAACACCGGCATCATGGAACACCTGGACAGGCGACGCCTTGTGGAAGGCGCGGCATTGATCGTTCTCAATGGTCTGTTCTGACACATGAGCATGCACCGGTGCGCCTCGTTGATCGGCCCATTCAGCCACAGCCGCCACGGCCCCAGGGTCAACTGCGCGGACCGAGTGAACGGCCGCTCCGATGATCTGGCCATCGTCGGCGTGCAGCCGATCGACCCTTTCGATCCACCCATCAACCGAGCCGTCGGCGAAACGAGCCTGGGAGTCGCCGACCCGCGAATAGCCGTCGGCGTCGAGACC
>JBLYYW010000383.1:0-8482 GCA_048550155.1 Acidimicrobiales bacterium
GCGCCTGCTGCGACCGGGGCGTCTGAGAACAGGACATTGGGAAGGCTCCGGTTCATTGCCACACACATGATCTGGGTGAGGATCAGCCCCGAAGCACCAACCAGGGAGCCGGCAATGATCAGCAAGCTGTTCCCCAATGCGAACCCGGTGGCGCTGGCTGCCAGCCCCGAAAGCGAATTGAGCAGCGCGATGACAACGGGCATGTCCGCCCCACCGATCGGAATCACGCCCGTGATTCCCAGGATCAGTCCGATCGCCACGACGGCTGCGAGCAGGGCGACTGCCGTCGGGGCACCGAGCATCGCGAACGTGAGCCCCACCCCAGCGACGAACAACAAGCCGTTCACGACAGGAATCCCGGCGAAGCCGAACGAACCCAACGTCTCCCTCAGTTTGGCCCAGGCCACCAACGATCCGCTGAAAGTGACAGCACCGATCAGAGCGGTCGCACCTGCCGCGAGCGTGAACGTGGTCGTGGGGTCAGTTCCAATGTCGCGCACCTCGAGGAATGACGCACCGACCACCAGGACCGAGGCGAGACCGCCGAAGCCGTTGAACAAGGCGACAAGCTCGGGCATCCCGGTCATCTGCACGCGTGTGGCCAGGAGACCACCTACCACGGTTCCGATGATCAGCCCGATCCCCAATTGCCAGAAGGAGAGAATTCGGTTGTCGGTCAGCGTGACCAGGACAGCCACGAGCATTCCCGTGGCACCCATGGCGTTTCCGCGCACCGCAGTTCTCGGTTTGCCGAGTCCCTTGAGCCCCAGAATGAAGAGCGCGGCAGCGACGATGTAGCCGGCTTGAATGAGGTTGCTCGTTGTGTCCATCAGCGCTTCTGCTTCTTCTTGGTGCTGAACATGCTGAGCATCCTGTTGGTGACCAAAAACCCGCCGACCACGTTGATGGTGGCCAACACGACCGCGCCGACCCCCAGCCAGGTGGCAAGGGTTGTCTGTTCGGCTCCGGCGGAAACGACCGCACCGATCAGGGTGATCCCACTGATCGCATTGGAGCCACTCATCAGGGGTGTGTGAAGGGTCGGAGGAACCTTGGAGATCACCTCAACGCCGAGGAAGATTGCGAGTACGAAGAGCGTAAGGGCGAACAGGAAGGTCATTGAGTTCCTTCGGTCAGGTTGGCGATCGCATCGACGACTCGGGGATGGACCACGAGTCCTCCCCGCGCGACCAGGGTTCCGGCGGTGATCTCGTCATCGCTGTCGATGATCAGCGCACCGGTCTCGTCGGTCAGATGCTTGAGCAGTGTGACCACATTGTTGGAGAACATCTGGCTGGCTGAGGTGGCGGAACGCGACGCAAGGTCGGTGGGTCCAAGAATCGTGACTCCGAGATGATCGACCTCTTCGTCGGCGACGGTGAGAGCGCAGTTTCCACCCCGCTCCGCTGCCAAGTCGATAATCACCGACCCGGGCCGCATCTTCTCGACCATTGCTGTGGTCACCAGTTCGGGGCTCTTGACTCCGGGGATGGCGGCCGTGGTGATGAGAACGTCGGCCTCGGCGACGTAGGGGGCGAGCATCTTTTGCTGGCGAAGATTCACGTCCTCGCCCTGGGCCTTGGCATATCCACCCGAGTCCTCAGACGCTGCGGTGTCAAGATCGAGTTTGATGCTCTTTCCACCCACCGATTCGATTTGTTCGGCCGCCGCAGGCCGGACGTCGTAGGCCTGCACGACCGAACCGAGGCGCCGAGCGGTGGCGATCGCTTGAAGTCCGGCGACACCCGCTCCGAGCACCACTGTTCTGGCGGCTGGGACCGTCCCGGCCGCCGTCATCAAGAGCGGAAACATCTTTGGCAGACGGGCAGCCCCGAGCAGTACGGCTTCATAGCCGGACACCGTGGCCGTCGACGACAACACGTCCATGCTCTGGGCTCGGGTGATCCGAGGAATCAGTTCTAGGCTCAGCACTGTGGCCCCAGTCGCTGCCAGCTGCTCGGTCTCGGCCGCCTTCCACAGGGGGTCGACCAAACCGACGAGCGTGTGATCACTGCCGACTCCGGACCGAACGACGTCGATCCCTACCACGACTCCTGGCTGAGCGAGCGCCTGCCGCCGGTCAGTGATCGTTGCTCCCACTGCGGTGTAGTCGTCGTCACGAAATCCTGCCGATGCTCCACACCCCGATTCGGCGGTGACCTCGTGGCCGAGGTCGACGAGTTTCTCCACCCCGTCGGGAGTGAGCGCCACACGTCGTTCGCGGAGACCTGCTTCTTTGACAACGGTGATATGCACTGGCTGGCAGACTAGTGCTCCGTGGCGAGTCTCCCTTGAACCGACCGCTCGTTCCCTTCGGATATGTCGCAGGACAACGTGGTGTGCGATCGACTCAGGTGTCAGTCGGTGGTGTCATCCTCAGGCTCTTCAGGAAACATCGTGTCGAAGAACTTCAGGATGTCCTTGGCCAGATCCTTGGCAGCCGATTTGAGCCCGACTTGGACCTCTCCACCTTCGGACGCGTACTCGCTGGGTTTCCACACCCCGTTCTTGAACAACCGTTTGAATCGGATCTCCTGGCTGATCTTCATGTCGACCGGACCCATCTTCGCCATCCACTTGGGGGCCCCGAACCCCGGACCCTTCACCACAACCAAGTCGCGCATGCCGACCCGGATCATCTCTGCCCGAAGCCGGGCGACATCGAGCAACTGTTCCGCGACCGCGGGCACCGGTCCGTAGCGATCCTCCCATTCGGCGGTGATGTCATCAACCTCGGTTTGGGTCGTGACCGCAGACAACCGGCGGTACGCCTCGAGGCGTTGTGGGCCTCCCGGCACGTAGTCGTCGGGAATCAACGCGTCCACGGGTAGATCCAGCTTGACCTCGGCTGGTGTTGGCACCTCGACACCATTCAGCTCGTTGACCGCCTCGCTCACCATCTGGCAGTACAGGTCGTAGCCAACGGCCGCAATGTGGCCCTTCTGGTTGTTTCCCAACAAGTTCCCGGCGCCACGAATCTCGAGATCCCGCATGGCGATCCGAAATCCGGACCCGAGATCGGTGGCCTCACCGATGGTCTTGAGCCGTTCGTAGGCATCTTCGGTCAGCCTGGTCCCGGGCCGGGTGAAGAGGTAGGCATATGCCCTTTGACCCGACCGGCCCACGCGACCCCTCAGCTGATGAAGTTGACCGAGACCCAGGAGTTCGGCCCGGTCGACGACGAGCGTGTTGACGGTCGGCATGTCGATGCCCGATTCGATGATGGTGGTGCAAACCAGAACGTCGTATTTGCCATCCCAGAAGTCCATCACGATGGTCTCGAGGCTGCCTTCGTCCATCTGGCCGTGGGCCACAGCCACCCGGGCTTCGGGCACGAGGTCTCGGATCTGCGTGGCGATGTGATCGATGCTTTGAACCCGGTTGTGAACGAAGAAGACCTGTCCTTCGCGCAGCAGCTCGCGTCGAATGGCTTCGGCGACGGCACGCTCGTCGTACTCGCCTACGTAGGTCAGAATTGGCTGCCGATCAGCCGGCGGAGTGTTGAGCACCGACAAATCGCGGATACCGGTGAGGCTCATCTCCAGGGTTCGAGGGATGGGAGTGGCAGACAGTGTGAGCACATCGATGTTGGTCGCCAGGGTCTTGATTGCCTCTTTGTGCTTCACGCCGAACCGCTGCTCCTCATCGACAACCAGCAGACCGAGCCGGGGGAACGACACGTCGTCTGAAAGGATCCGGTGGGTACCGATCAGCACGTCCACTTCACCGTCCCGAACCGCCGTTGCGACTTCGCGGGCCTGCTTGGTGGTGAGGAAGCGTGAGAGGACCTCAACTCGGATCGGGTACGGAGCGTACCGGTCCGAAAAGGTCTGGAAGTGCTGCGCCGCAAGCAGGGTGGTCGGCACGAGGACTGCAACCTGCTTCCCACTCTGGACCGCTTTGAAGGCGGCTCGAAGTGCGATCTCGGTTTTACCGAAGCCGACGTCTCCTACTACGAGCCGGTCCATCGGGGTCGTGGTCTCCATGTCCCCTTTGACCGCCTCGACCGTGGTGGATTGATCGGGAGTGAGCTCGTACGGAAATGCCCCCTCGACCTCGTTTTGCCAAGGGGTGTCGGGATCGAATGCAACACCACGGGTTGAGATGCGCTGTTGGTAGAGCACGACCAGTTCCTGGGCGATCTCATTGACCTCGGACCGAACTCGCGATTTGGCCTTCGCGAAATCGGACCCGCCGAGACGATGAAGCGAGGGTGAATCGCCGCCGCTGTACGGGCGGACGAGGTCCATCTGATCCGAGGGAACGTACAGCTTGTCGTCGCCTCGGTAGTCGAGCAGTAGATAGTCGCGGCTGTGCCCGCCGATCGACCTGTTCACGAGGCCCGCAAACCGTCCAACTCCGTGGTGGTGGTGGACCACGTAGTCGCCCGGGCTCAATCCCTCGAAGAATCCGTCGCTCTGACGTCTCGAGCGTCGCCTCGCCGTGCGATGAGCTCGACGGCGGCCGGTGAGCTCGGCCTCTGTGAGCACGGCCATATTGGCCTCGGGAACCACAAATCCCCGCTCCATGTGCTCGACAACGATGTGAACTCCGGGACCAAACTCGTTGGGTATGCCGTCCGGGTGCACGTTCGGGCCAACGCCCAGATTCGAGAGTCGCTCCGACAGCCTGCCGACGGTCCCGGCGCCCTCGGCACACACCACCACCGTGGTGCCGCTTGCGGCCAGATGGGCGATGCGATCGGCCATCTGTTCCGCATTGGTGTCCCAGCCGGCAGCTTCGACGGTGGCGACATCGGGGCTGTCAGGCACCGGCATCACCGAAACGATCGGAGCGGCGGTATCGGACAAGACCCGTTCGAATTCGACGTGCAGATGAGGGAAGACGACCTCGTCGGTCGGGGCCTGACCGTCGACCGCTCCCCACGTCCGGGCCAGGGTTGAAGCCAGGTCGAGTTCTTCGGCGATGAGGTCACCGGCACGATCTCGCATTCGTTTCGGTTCGAGCAGCACCACCATGGCATCAGAACCGAGCAGATCGGGCAGTACTCTGGTGCTGTCGGTGAGCCATGGCATCCACGACTCCATACCATCGAACAGTTCGCCATCAGCCAGCCGCTGCCACTGCTCTCGACCCCACGGTTCGACAGACATGAGGTCCTCGGCTCGCGCACGAACCCGATCGCTGACGAGGAGTTCCCGGCACCCGTGGATCTCGACCTCATTGATGTCGAACTCACTTCTCTGGGTGGCGATGCTGAACGTGGTGAGGCGGTCTACCTCATCGCCCCAAAGGTCAATCCTGATCCCGGTATCGGCGGTGGAGGCAAAGACGTCGACGATCGATCCTCGGATGGCAACCTCGCCACGATGCTCCACCTGCGGCTCACGGCGGTAGCCGATGTCCACCAGACGCTGCATGAGCTCGGTGGGGTCAACAGTGTCCCCGCGTCCGATGAGAATCGGCTCGGAGTCAACTCCTTCGGGACCAAGGCGCTGGATGAGCGATCGAACCGGCGCAACGACAACCTGAGGCGCGGCTGCTGGACTCGACAATCGCCACATCGTTTCCAGGCGGCGACCCATCGTCTCGATGCTCGGACTGATGCGCTCGAATGGCAAGGTCTCCCACGCCGGGAACAACGCGACTTCCGAATCGCCCAGAAGGACCCCGAGGTCGCGATACAGGCGATCGGCTTCGGTGCTGGTGGGGACGGCAACAAGTACCGGGCGGCGTTCGGATCCGGTGGCAAGCGCTGCGATAGAAGGAGCCCAGCCGGGTTCTGAAACCGCCAGAACGCTGGTGGAGCGGCCGATGATCCGGTCCATGGCCGGAACGCGAGAGAATCTCTCGATCAGGGGCCCGAAGCCGGCTACCCCCAGGTCAGTTGCCGTCGTCAGGACGGGGCTCCTCAACACGACGGTTGACTGCGTTCATCGTGGCTTCGATCCCGTCACGCACGATCAGCTCGATCGCCTCCGAAGCGTTGGAGATGGCTGTGTCGAGGATGGTTCGCTCGGTCTTGCCCGGACGTTTCAACACGAAATCGCGGGCGATCTGGCTCTGGGGTGGTTTGCCGATGCCGATCCGAAGACGCATGAAGTGACCACTGCCCACCTGGGAGGAAACTGATCGCAAGCCGTTGTGACCGGCCAGCCCGCCGCCCTGTTTCAACTTCAAACGTCCGACCGGAAGATCGATTTCGTCGTGAACGAGCAACAGTTGGTCGCCGTCGGTGATGCCATACCGTTTGCGAAGCATCCGGACCGATTCGCCCGAGTTGTTCATGAACGTTTGAGGGAAGGCAAGAACCACCCGCTTCTGACCGATGCGGATCTCGCTCACCAGCGCGCGTTCCTTGCTCTTCTTCAGCGTTTCGCCATACCGGGCTGCGACCCTAGCCACCGCTTCTGCACCGACGTTGTGACGCGTGCCGTCGAACTCAGGTCCCGGGTTTCCGAGCCCCACGACCAGCAGATCGGCCGGGGTACCCCGACGCGACTCTGCGGCGACTGATCGACCGAGCCGAACCACGGGTGCCGGCTATTCCTCTTCGTCGTCGCTGGCCTCGGCCTCAGCGCCTTCGCCGGCCTCGCCCTCTGCGACTTCTGCACCCTCTTCGCCCTCGGTCGCCTCTTCCTCCTCGATGGCGGCACGAGGCACGACGGTGGAGACGACCGGGTCATCGCCATCAACCAAGGTGGTGACCCCAGCGGGGAGTTTGATGTCGGACACGACCACGTTTCGGTCTGCGGTGAGGATCGAGACGTCGGCGTCGAGTGAGTCAGGAATGGCGGTTGGCGAACACTCGACGGTGAGCGAAAAGAGGATCTGATCGATCAGAAGACCGGCAACGTTTGTTTCTTCGGCTTCCCCGACCATGTTGATCGGCACGTCGACGCTGATGAACTGCTTGGCGTCGATACGAAGGAAGTCGACATGGATGGGTGTTCGCTGTACCGGGTGCCGCTGGATCTCTTTCACCATGACCAGGTCGTCGTTGCCTTCAACCTGGAGGCGGAAAACCGTGTTGAGCCCAGCTTCGGTCTTGAGCGCGTCGCGCAGCTCGTGGTACACGACCTGCACGTTGACAGGATCCCTACCCAGTCCGTAAAGCACACCGGGGAGGTTGCCTTCACGGCGCAGGCGTCGGCTGTTGGCCGAACCAAGCTCACGTGTGGTTAGGGCCTTGACGACCGTCTGCTCCATTGAGATCTACCTCCGACGCCGAGCGTTCCTGTCCCGGCACTTCTGTGATGCCACGCCCACCTTGAGGGCGACTGATCAGGCTAGCGGGAGGATTGGAATATCAATCGCTGATCGTGCGGTTTGTCGATGCCTGGCGTGAGACCAATTGACGTACCCAGACCGCAACTCCGACCAGCGGGGCGACCCACAGCACGTCTGCGCCCAACGAGGTCGTCTGATACAACACGAGCTCCAACACCAGGAGGGAGATCAGTACCGCAGCGAGGTCGCCGTGACCAAACGCTCGAAGTCGACGGAGGAATGGGACGCTGAGCCAGTTGCTGTTGTGGTTGATGTGAGCAGTCGCCATGACGTTGCCTCCTGTTGCTGTTTGTTGATCCAAGTCGTTTGTTGTGGCAGGCGTACGACAAGTCTTGTGGCAGGTTTCTGCCAACCGTCCACCAGTTGCACTCACGGTGTTGACATCATGCTCTTTGTGGATACAGCGACAGCCAATTCGGCCTTTCCGGCGATCGGTAAGATCGCCCGCCGGGTTGCTGGGTTTGCTGCCGCCATTCGCCAGGGCCACGAGTTCGGAATCACTCCGGGTGACCACGAAGAGATGTGGGACATCGCGTTTTGTAGGGATGCCGTGCCGATCTTTCGGACCGCGTTCCCCTGGGTGTATTTGCTCCGGATGGCGGACGGCTTCGACGAGTGTGATGACCTGATGGTCGACGTTGCCTCTGAAGTCGAGACAGGTGTTGAGTGGACTCGGACCCAGCGGTACCTTCGATCGGTCAGTCGTGCCATCCGAGAGGCTGCACCGTCCGGTGAACGGGTCGATGACGCAGTCGCCGGTCTCGAGCCGAATACGCCGCCGATCATGCCCTTCCGTCAGCTTGCCGAGCTGGCATCCAGCGAGGCGGCCTCAGAACTGTGCCGATGTGCCAGCAAGGTCGAGCGAATCTGCGGTCCGCCGACAGACAACCCGCTGAATGCGCTACAGATCGAATGGATGCGTCGACTTGGCAAAGGCGAGCGCGTGATCGACGTGGCAGCCTCGGCTGGATATTCCGAGCGCACGATGTACCGGGCGCTCGATCAACTGTGGAGCATCCTGGGGGTGACAAGCCGGAACGAAGCGATCGCCCTCGTCAACGAACGAGGCTGGCTCGAACCAGCCCCCTTCACGAGGTAGCAACACCCCGCCGGAGGGAGTATTCAGGCGGGCCTAGCGAGGTACGAGCAGACACTCCCGTCTCCCGGGCGACCCGAAGGGCCGAGTCCGTGAAGCGAGCCCGCCGAGGAACGAGGCGGGCGAGTGAGAACA
>JBLYYW010000384.1:0-6803 GCA_048550155.1 Acidimicrobiales bacterium
CAAGCTCGTCTCGGTGTCTGGTCTCGTTCTGATGCCGATCGCCGGGTGGGCGATGGCACGGCTGGCGCGAGCCGTCGAGCCGGTGCCTGCCTTGGTGGCGGTGGGCGTGACGGTTTTTCTTTTCGACACGAACTTCAACATCTACGGCGGGAACATAGCCAGTACCCTCGCGGGCGAATTTGCGTTCTCCATCAGTCTCGCATTTGCCCTCCTCACCATCGGCTGGCTGTTCCGAATGCTCGACACCGGTGGGTGGCGGGCTTCCAGCGCGATTCTGTTCGCACTGGTGGCGCTGACGCACGTGATCCCTCTGATCTTCGTCATGTTCGCTTCCGCACTCCTGATCGTGTTCAGGATCGATGCCCCCCGATGGTCGATCCTTGCAACCGGAGTGGCTGCTGCTCTGGTGCCGGTCGGTCTTAACGAGAATCTGGGTACTGCGCCCCGGTTGGCAGCGCTGGCCACGTTGCCGATCGTGATCGGTGCGTTGGCGGCGCTGAACCCCGAGATTGTCGAGAGAATCAAGCTGATGGCGGTTGTGGGGCCCGTCGGGGCCTTGATTTCGGCGATTTGGTTGTTCCCGTTCTACATGAGGAGCGACTACTTCAACGACATGGGGTGGGAGCGTCTCGACGACTACCTGCCCGATCTCGTCAACACGCCGATGCAGATCGCGCTGCCGGTCGCCGGCGTTGGTGCGCTGCTGGCGTTTGCGTTCAAGGACCGACTCGGGATGTTGTTCTCGATCTTGGCGGTCGCGTGTGCCCTCGGGGTCGCCAATTTCCCAGACGGCAAACTCTGGAATGCTCGGATCCTTCCCTTCTATTACCTCTCGGTGTATCTCACCGCGGCCATCGGGATTGCGTTGTTGGCCAGGGTGGTCGGCACTGCGGTCTCCGAGCGCCTCAGTAAGCCGGACCCGCTGGTCACCTATGGATTCACGGCCCTGGCTTTGGCGGCCTCGCTGATCGGAGTCACGTTCACGCTTCAAGGTTTCCCTGATCGATTCGAAGGTGTGAACGACGAAGGCAATTACACCTTCCTCGGTATCGAAGGCGGAGAGAAGAGCTTCATTCCGAGTTGGGTCCAATGGAACTACAGCGGGTACGAAGAGAAGCGCAGCTATGCCGAGTACGCCTCGGTGGTCGATGTGATGGCGGAGGTCGGCAACACTCAAGGGTGCGGGAGGGCGATGTGGGAATACAGTGCCGAACTTGATCGCTACGGCACGCCGATGGCGCTGATGTTGCTGCCGCACTGGACCGATGGCTGCATTGGCTCGATGGAGGGCCTTTACTTCGAGTCATCGGCGTCGACGCCGTTCCATTTCCTCAACCAGAGCACACTTTCGGTTGGCCCGTCCCGCGCTCAGCGGGATCTGCCGTACCAGAACTTCAACATCGATCGGGGCGTCGCCCAGCTCCAGACCGTTGGCGTCCGTTATTACATGGCCCAATCCGACGAGGCGATCGCTGCGGCCGAAGAACACCCCGACCTCGAAAGGATCGCGGAGGCACAGCCCTTCGTCATCTATCAGGTGGCTGATTCCTCTCTGGTGGAGGGGTTGGAGGTCGAACCGGTCGTAGCCAGCGGTCCAACCGAGGAGAACATCACCGATGCCAGTACTCGCTTCGACATTGGCTGGGAAAGCCAGGCTGTTGTGCACTACAACGATCCAGCCGGGTTCCAAGCACTGCCGGCCGAGGACGGTCCTGAAGAGTGGACCCGGGTCACAACGATCGCCAGCCTCGACGGAAGTTCGGTCACGCCAGCGCGAGTGACCGACATCGAAATCGGCCGCAACACGATCGAGTTCTCAGTTGATCAGATCGGAACTCCAGTTCTGGTCAAGATGAGCTACTTCCCGAACTGGAAGGTCTCCGGAGCGGACGGCCCCTATCGGGCCGGGCCGAACCTGATGGTGGTGATCCCCACCGAGACCGAGGTGGCGATGCACTATGGCAATACGTCGGTGGAGTACCTGTCGTTCCTCCTGTTCGCCCTCGGCTGTGCCGGTGCGGTGGTCCTGGCCCGCGATGGTGCTCGCTCGTCGCCGGGTACGCCATCACCCAGCGTCAGCCTCCTCGATACCGAACCAGATACCGGCGATGATGTCGAGGAACGTATCGAGCCCGACCTCTTTGCTCAACTGCTCGCCGAATCTGAGGTGGTACACACACCACCGGCGGCCGTAACGCAGTCAAGCCACGACGTTGGCAGCTCCGAGGTTGGCGTCGCGGCGCGAATGCTCGAGGCACTAGAAGATGACACGGCGGTCCGGGAGCCGAATCCCGAGTGAGGTCTCGGCTTCGTCGTTTCGCTGCGGTCGGTGCGATCGCCACGGTCCTCGATATCGGCGTGCTTCTCCTGATCGTCAACCGATCGGAATCAACGCCGCTGTGGGCCGCGAACATCGTTGCGCTTGCGGTGGCATCAACGTTTGCCTATTTCGGAAACAGGTACTTCACGTTCGGCTCAGACGACGAGGCCAGGTGGGTTCGTCAACCCGCCCTGTTCTTCGCGACCGCAACCTTTGCTGCAGCACTCGACACAGCGGTTCTCTATCTCCTTACCGCTGTCACCGACGAGCTGCTGCTGGCGAAGATCCCGGCCGTCGCCGCAGGAGCAATCCTTCGGTGGGGCGTCTACCGCTGGATATTGTTCGGTCGAGTTCGTCGAGAACTGGCACTCAAGGTGGATCGGCCGGCGCCCATTGAGAACCACCGACTCTCGGTTGTGGTGCCAGCGTTCAACGAAGGGGATCGGATCGCCCAGACGGTACGGACGCTTCAAGCGAGCCTTACACCCGCCATGGACTCGGGCAAGCTCCAGATCCTGGTCGTCGACGACGGCTCCGGTGACGACACGGCATCCCAGGCCGAGCGGGCCGGCGCCGACGTTTTGGTCCAGCCGGTCAACCGTGGCAAAGGCGCCGCTGTGAGGGCCGGAATCATCGCGGCAGACGGCCAGACGGTGGTCTTCACCGACGCCGATCTTGCCTACCCTCCCTCGGCCGTAGTGGACATCATGAGAGAGGTCGAAAGTGGATGGGACGTGGTCGTCGGGAGTCGACGCCATGAGGACACCACCACCCTGGTAAAGGCCCGCTGGTTCCGGGAACTCGGCGGCCGGTTCGTAAACTGGCTGACCCACCTCGTTCTGCTCGGGCACTTCCGCGATACCCAATGCGGGATCAAAGGATTCCGTGGCGACATCGGTCGGGTCATCTTCGAGCGGTGCCGGATCGACGGGTTCGGATTCGATGTAGAGGTGTTCTTGATCGCAGAGCAAGACCGGCTGTCGCTGACAGAAATCCCGGTGTCGGTGGAGAATCGGAAAGGCTCCACTGTTCGGCTGATCCACGACACCTTCACCCTGTTCGCCGATTTGATCAAGCTCCGGCGAGCGGCTGGCTGGGGGTGGTATGCCCCCACGCCCGCCCAACAACAGGTCCTGGATCGAAGGGCGACCGATGTTCGGAGCGACCGTCGTCTGGGTGGAGACCGTCGGCGTGGCGACGATGAGTCCGATGAACCATCGTCTGCGAGGGTTTCTCGGTTCTAGATTGGTTGTGTGAAAGACCTTTCAGCAATCGTCAAGGCGTACGACGTCCGTGGGATCTACCCCGATCAGATTGACGCAGAAACCTGCGTCGCCCTGGGCGTCGGGTTTGCCGAGTTCATCAAGACCGCCGAACCTGACACCGCCGAGATTGTGATCGGCCACGACATGCGACCCTCTGGTCCCGAGTTGGTCGAGGCATTCACCGCCGGAGTCAATCGGCAAGGCCTCAGCGTGATCAACATCGGCCTCGCTTCCACCGACATGATGTACTTCGCTTCCGGGTCCGAAAACAAGCCCGGAGTGATGTTCACTGCGTCTCACAATCCCGCCCAGTACAACGGGATCAAAGTCTGCAAGTCCGGTGCTGCACCCATCGGCCAAGACACCGGCCTTGGAGCGATGCGCCATGGTGCGGAAGCCTTCTCTCGAGGCGAAGTCCACGCTGCCGCTTCGCCGGGAACATCTACAACCGCCCACATGCTCGACGCCTTTGCTACACACGTACTGAGCTTCATCGAGACCGAGGGCCTGCGACCGCTCAAGGTTGTCGCTGACACCGCCAACGGTATGGGCGGCTATGTGGTCCCCGAGGTGTTCAAACATCTTCCATTCGACCTCGAGGTGATGTATCCCGAGCTCGACGGCACCTTTCCGAACCATCCCGCCGATCCGATTCAAGTTGAGAACCTGGCCGACCTACGGGCTCGTGTCTCATCGGTCGGTGCCGACATCGGCTTGGCGTTCGACGGTGACGCAGATCGAGTGTTCCTCGTCGACGAGCAGGGGGAGCCGGTCAGCGGATCGCTCACAACCGCCCTGCTGGCCAAAGCAACGTTGGAGACAACCCCCGGAGCGAAGATCATCTACAACCTGATCTGTTCCGATGTGGTTCCCGAGATCGTCACCGAAAATGGCGGCACGCCGATACGCAGCCGAGTGGGCCATAGCTTCATCAAGCAGATCATGGCCGACGAGGGTGCCGAGTTTGGTGGTGAACACAGCGCCCATTACTACTTCGCCAAGAATTGGAGAGCCGACAGCGGGCTGATCGCCGCAGTCATGGTTCTTGCCGAACTCAGTGCCAGCGATGGGACGCTGAGCGAGTTGCTGGCACCACTGAAGCGCTACAGCGCCTCCGGTGAGATCAACACTCGGGTGGAAGATGCTCAGAAGGTCATCGCCGCGGTGAAGGCGCACTACGGGACCAGCGAACAGGACGAACTCGACGGGCTCACAGTCCGCAACGATGGTTGGTGGTTCAATCTTCGACCGTCCAACACCGAACCGCTCCTGCGCTTGAACCTCGAAGCCGCCGACGACGACGCCGTTGCCGTCCGCGTGGCTGAGGTGCAAGCGGTGATGGCCGGCTGAGGGCTACATGGAGCTGCTGACCTGCGTCATTCAGGAATATGCCTGGGGGGACACCGAATCCATCCCGCATCTGTTGGGCCGCGAACCTGATGGCAGACCCAAGGCGGAACTGTGGATGGGATCCCATCCACGCGCCTGCAGCAAGTGTTCAGATGGGACGCCCCTGGCTGAGCGTATTGCGGTATATCCTCAGGCGACGCTCGGCGCTGCGGTCGTAGATCGGTTTGGGCAGCTGCCGTTTTTGTTCAAGGTGCTCGCCGCCGGTGAGCCGTTGTCCATTCAGTCTCACCCAACCCTCGACCAGGCTATCGCAGGCTTCGATCGAGAGAACGGAGAGGGAATACCGCTCGATGCAGCACACCGGGTGTACCGCGATGCCAACCACAAACCCGAACTGATCGCAGCGCTCACTCCATTCCACGCCAAGTGTGGTTTTCGCCCGCTGGGGGAGAGCCGCCAGCTCTTCAGTCAGCTCGTCTCGGCGGCGGGCGAGGACGACCTGCAGCCGGTGGTCGAGATCCTCTTCGAAACAGGGGATCCGGCGACGGTGTATCAGAACACGCTGGCGTACATCTTGAGCGCGCCCGAGGCTCGAGAAGCACGCATTGCCGAGGCAACCGTTCGCGGTGCTCGAGAACTCAAGAACCTGAAGGCGGCAGATCCATTCAGAACCGAGCTCGACTGGACCGAGCGCATCGCTTCGTCGTTTCCCGGCGACGCCGGCGTCACGGTCGCCTTGCTCCTCAATCACGTCGTGCTCGAACCGGGTCAGGCCGTCTTTCTCGAGGCCGGAAACCTCCACGCCTACCTGTCCGGTGTTGGCATGGAACTGATGGCCAACAGCGACAATGTCGTTCGAGGCGGATTGACGCCCAAACACCGGGACGTCGCCGAGCTCTTGAGGATTCTCAATTTCGCCCCGATCGACGTGCCGGTCCAGACACCGACTTCGGACACGTGGTGCTACGACGCTCCGGTACCGGAATTCACCCTGGAACGGCTGATCGACCCCGACGGCACGTGGCAATCTCGGGGTCCCGAAATCATCTTCGTTCAACAGGGACCTGTCGCTCTCAACGGCATCGAAGTTCCGGCTGGGTCCGTTGTGTGGATTCCCGCTTCTGACGATTCGTTCAGCGCCGAGGGCAACGCAATCCTGTGGCGAGCCAAGGTTCCAATCTGACCCTGATCGAAGGGGCGGATCCGGCGGTCACGAACTACCCTTCAGCGGGTGACTTTGGAATCGTTTCTGCTCGAGATCCTGGCCTGTCCTGAGGACAAGGGCCCGCTGTACTACCTCGAGGACGAGAACACGCTCTACAACCCTCGACTCACCCGTCGATACCGCATCGAAAACGACATCCCGGTCCTCTTGATCGACGAGGCGGAAACGGTCGATCAGTCCGAGCATGACCGAATCATGCAACGGATCGAGGCCGAATCGATCAGTCCCACCTGGGAGCAAGACGCATGAGCGAGCGGATCGACAGCCTCGGCATGTGGGATGCGGTGCTGGCTTTGCCAGAACAGCTCGAAGAGTCTATGGCAGCGATCGGAACCATCGGTGGCCTTCCCGACACTGCCGACCTCGAGCACGTCATCATTCTCGGCATGGGAGACAGCGGGTTCGGCGGCGACGTGGCCGCTGCTTCAGCTCGGCCGTTCAGCTCGTTACCGATCGTGGTCTACGGCGGGTATCTGCCGCCCAGCTGGGTTGGATCAACCACGCTTGTGATTGCGATCAGCTCTTCAGGAACCACCGAAGAGACACTGGAGTCGCTCGAAGCTGCGGTCGAGAGCGGCGCATCGTTGGTGGCGGTGACCGCCGGAGGAGAACTCGAGTCGTTGGCCCGCCGAGCTCTCGCACC
>JBLYYW010000385.1:0-2848 GCA_048550155.1 Acidimicrobiales bacterium
GCGGTGCGGGGAAGGTAGACGGTGGAGAACCCCGGATCGGGCACCGGGACCGCAGTAGAGCTCGAAGTGCTGAAGGTGAGGGCCTCGCCGGCTTCGGGTTTGAGGATTTCGAGATGGGCCCGGTACTTCCCGTCCGGGTTCAAGACCAGCTCAACCAAGGCGTCACCCAACGCCTGCGAAGGCTTGTTCAATCCGCTGCGGTGTTTGGGTGCTTCAGTCTCGATCGTTTCCACGAACGGCTCGGCGTGTTCTGGACCGACGGTGCCCGAGTAGTGGACATTGCCGAACAGATCAAAGCCGTACTGGAAGTGCTGGGCGGCCTGGTTGGCGATGTACTCATCCAAGGCAGAATCCTCGTCAGCATGGTTTCGCCAGCGGGCCAGATAGTCAGCGAACTCTTCCGGAGTGCACAACTCGGCCAGGTCGACCAGGGCTTGCTCCGCAGTGTTGAACTGATGGCGGTCTACCCGACGCCACACGGGGTGGAGGACTTCGATGTGACCTGGCCCGATTCGTCCTTCCAGCAGCGCCTGATAGAACAGCGCGTACCGATCCGGTGCTGAGCCGATCAGATCCATCGTGGTTCCCTGGCGGCGGGTGACTCCGCAACTGGTGTTGACCAGCGCGGTCATTGATCGGGAACCTTTGGTGAGCGCGGATGCCCGCGATTCTGATACCGCCATGAACCGTGCGCTCACAGCCCTAATCCGTTCTGCGGCCGTGACCATGGCCACGGTGTGATCGGCGATCTGCTCCCGGGAGAATCCGGTGCAATCCACCCGAGACAGCCGCTCCAGCGTGTGGGTAGCCGTGAGCATCACCGCTCGCTCAACCGCCAGCGGGCCGCTCAATCTCACGTTGTGATCACCGCTGTTCTGCTCGGCCGACGATCCCATACCATCACCCTATTCAGGGGGTGTGACAGGGTTACCCAGCGACGCCGGGGTCTCCTCGACGCCAAGGACCTGTGCGGTGCTATTCGAGAAAGCCGCTGCGGCGAGCGATGGCGGCCGCTTCGATTCGGTTCGAAGCGCTGAGTTTGCGCAGGATGTTCGACACGTGGACGAAGCGGCCGTTGCCGGCAACAAGGGATGCTGCTGGCGCTTCCTGCAGCCCCCTGAGCTTGGCACTCAGGGAGCCGAGCGCAGATTCCTATAGGCCGAGCTGGCGGCCTGCGAGGTCCTTCATGATCTCTTCTGAGCCCCCACCGATGGCCTGGACTCGTACTTCGCGGTAGAGGCGTTCGACCAAGTCACCGCGCAGATAGCTCGCCCCGCCCAGTATTTGGGCTGCCTCCCGAGCACAAAACTCGAAGGTGAGTGTGGCGTCCACCTTTGCTTCGGCGATCTCGGTGACCGGGTCGTCTCCTTGGTTGAGCCGCCAGCTCAGCACTTCGAGCCATGCCTCACAGGCGTTGATTCGGCGGTCCATGTCGACGAGCTTGTGACGGATCACCTGATGGTCTGCGAGACGTTTGCCGAAGGTATGGCGCTCTCGAGCCCAGTCGAGGGCGGCTTCGTAACAGAGCCGAGCGAAGGTGACCGACTGCGTGGCCAGGTCGATCCGTTCAGCGTTGAAATTGGTGACGATGTAGGTGAAGCCCGAATTCTCCTCGCCCAGGAGGTTGTCTACCGGGACCCGCAGGTCGTCGAAGTACAACGTTGCGGTATCAGAGGCCAACCATCCCATCTTGTCCAGCTTGGCTCGTGAGAGCCCCTCGCTGTCACCGGGGATCACGATCATGGAGATCCCGGCGGGGCCGTCTCCGCCCGTTCTCACCGCTGTGGTGAACCAATCGGCCCGCATTCCGGACGTGATGAAAGTTTTGGACCCGTTGACAACGTAGTGATCTCCGTCTCGTTTGGCCGTGGTTTGGATCCTGGCGACATCCGAGCCGCCCGATGGTTCGGTGATTGCCAGGGCGCCGATGTGCTCCCCAGACATGCACGGGGGCAGCACCTTGGACTTCAGTTCGTGGCTGCCGTATTTCTCAACCGGCGGCAGCCCGATGTAGTTGCTGAGCATCCCAGCGACGACTCCTCCCGAACCGGACCGTGACAGCTCTTGCATGATCACCATCCGCATCAGGGCATCGCGTTGACCATGTCCCCCGTATTCGGCGCTGAAGCCATCGCCGAACAGATCGAGCGCCCCGGCCTTCTTGTACAGGCTCCGCGGAAATTCGCCTGCAACGTCCCATTCGTGTGCGTTCGGGGTGATCTCTGCTGAAACGAAATCACGAACCGCAGCACGGAAGGCAGCGTGATCTTCATTGAAGAAGGGATTCGAAACCTGGGGTGACTCCATGGTTTCCAGTCTTGCAGCTCAGCTGACAGCGCCCATAACTGGTGCGGGAGGTGGGATTTCATCGGACTTTGTTGTTGCAGAAGTTCTGAGCAACGCCACTCTTGCGCTACCCTCGCCCGCCGTGGGTTACGCGCCCGAGGAGATGGTCCTCGACTCGATTCATGGCAAGCCATATGCCGTTCGCGATTGGCTGACGTCGTACCCTCTGCTGCTGGTTTCCCTCGATCCCTATACCCACGAAAGTGCGTGGATTCTCGAGACCGCTGGTCGCTTCCTCGACCACTTCACCCCCGCGAATGTGCGGACCGCGTGGCTGTGTACCAGCGATGCTGAGGGCTGCCGGCAGTTTCTCGGGCCTTGGGCGGACAAGTTTCTCACCTTCGCCGATGAAGACCGCACCGTGGTGGACGCACTGGGCATAGAGCGACTCCCCAGCGTGACAGCGATCTACTCAGACCTCAGTTATGCCACGGCCTCAGGTTGGGACCCAACCGCATGGCGTGAGATCACGGCACACCTGGCAAAGGTTCTCAGCTGGAGC
>JBLYYW010000386.1:0-3130 GCA_048550155.1 Acidimicrobiales bacterium
GAGCTGGCTGGAGCAGGCTTGGAGCAGATCGCCGAGATCGAGATGCGGGCACGACCGTTCCTCGATCAGATGGAACGTACCGGACTCCCCTTCGACTGGGATGGCTGGGAGAACGAGCTCGCCCGAATCGAAACCGAGCGTCGATCCGTGCTCGGTCGGCTGTCAGAGCTCACTGGTGGCGGCCAAGGAACGCTCTTCGATCACGTCGTCGAGCCCACGTGGAATCCGGCATCGGACAACCAGGTGCGAGACGCGCTCAACCGGTGGGATCCACAACGGGTCGAGGAGTGGACCGACGCCCGGTTCGGTGTGGCCCGACGCCTGACCGCCACCGATTCGGTGGACGCATCGGTGCTGGGGGAGATCGGAGGCGAACTGAGTGACGCAGTTCTCGAGTTCAGAAGTCACTCCAAGATCATCACGACCTACGGCCAATCGATCCGCGAGCACATCAGCGACGACGGTCGGATGCATCCGCAGTACCTGCAGGTCGTAGGCACCAACACGGGACGATTGGCGAGCCGGTTTCCCAACGCTCAGAATCTCACCCCGCTGATGTTGCCGTTCTTCCAACCAGAGGATCCGGATCGAGTCTTCGTCCATGCTGATCTCAGCCAGGCCGAACTCCGCTACCTCGCCCAAGTTGCCAACGACGAGCCTCTGCGTCAGGCGTTTGCTCGTGGCGACGACGTACACGTCAGCACGGCAGCAACGATGTTCGGCTTCGATCCCGAATCGCTGGCTGCGCGGGACCCCGACCGATTTCGGCGACTCCGCCAGATCGCCAAGGCACTCAACTTCGGCATCGCCTACGGGTCAGGAGCAGCGGCCCTCAGCCGTTCTCTGACCGCTGAGGGTTCCCCGACAACGGTGGATGAGGCGTCGGATCTGCTGACCCGCTATCGCCAAACCTACCCGGGCACGGCGGCATGGGCCGAGGAGAGGATCAACGAGATCAAGGAGCTGCGGAGTACCACATCCTCCATCGACTGGCGAGCAACAATGCGTCTGGCACGGGGATATTCCCAAGTGGCCAAGATCAAACGAGACTTTCGTCGGACCCGGGGCCGCTGGCCGTCGGTTGAAGAGATCGTAGATCTCCACCCGGATCGCATCGATCGCGGAGCCGACGAGTTGATCGATCAGATCACCTGGCTGACCGGGTACTCCGCGCCGGTGGCTCTGATGAGCGGCGGCGAACCTTTCACGTTCTCCAGCCGCACGACGGCCGGCCGACGACAACAGTTCAACCTCCACCTCGATCGGCTGTTTCTCGTTGCGCTTTCCGAAGCCGTACGCTCGCAGGATCCCGCCCTCGTGGGTGTCCGGGGCCGCTTCGAACACGACCACGGGATGGTGCTGAACCCCGCCGATGGTCCAGTAACCGACGCCTACCTCGAGCGGACGTTCGAGGATCGATCGCTTCGTCGCGCCTACATCGAGGCCGTGGCGGCCGCGATCGGCACCGTTGCGACCGATGAGTTGCTGACCCGGGCCGCTTCCGAACGCGTGGCGGCCATGGTCAATGCGTGGCGGAACGCTCCCATCCAGGGTGGAGTTGCTGACATCATGTTGGCTGCCTACGCCGACCTGCACCCTCGGCTGCGCCGGTACGAACAGGCGTGGCCGGTCCAGACGGTCCACGATTCGGTGGTGGTCGAATGCGCGGCCCGCGACGCCCGTTCGGTCGCGGCAGACCTGCGAGACAGCCTCGAACAGGCTTCGTTGCGGTTCTGCCCCGACGTGGTCCCGCGCGCCGACGTCGACATCCGCACCACCCTCGCCGATCACGACGCGGTTGTTGTGAGCTGAGGAGCTACGGCTCCGAGTGGCTCTGAGACTTCAGGATCGAAGCTGCCGCGTTGGCGAGGACCTGGCATCCGGTCACGATGTCTGCTTCGTGACTGTCCTCGGCAAAGTCATGACTGATCCCACCGATGCTGGGGATGAACAACATCGCGCAGGGCATGTGGTGCGAGAGCACCATCGGATCATGGCCCGCTGCGCTTGGCATACGGGTCCACTGGCCGGGCACGAGGTCCGCGGCGGCAGCCGAAATGAACTCTTGGAGGCCGGTGTCCATCACCGTCGGGCTGATGTGTTCGCCCGCTTCGACCGACACCGACACCGGGCCTCTTCGATCCAGCTCGTCGGCCAGCGCAGACACTTCCTGTTCCATCCGGTCCAGCGTCGCGTCTTCAGGATCGCGGAATTGGACGACCAGCCGAGCAGAACCCGGGACGATGCTCTGGGCTCCCGGTTCCAGGTTGACGACGCCGATGGTCCAGACGCTGGTCGGACCCGCAACGGCCCGCATTCGTGCCTGCAATTCGAAGCCGAATTCGAACATCGCCACGCCGGCATCGGCCCGCACTGACATCGGTGTCGTACCGGCGTGGTTCTGCTCGCCATTGAAGAACACCGCCACGCTTCGGATGCCCACGATCGACGTCACGACGCCGACCTTCAGACCAGCCGCTTCGAGATGGGGCCCCTGCTCGATGTGCGCCTCCAGATATCCGAGCTGTCGCCCGGGCTCGAAAACGGCCCTGCCGCGGCCGCCGAGACCGGTCCGCTCAAGAGCTTGTGACACCGACTCGCCACCGGCGTTGGTGGCTTGCAGTTGATCGTTGCCCAACACACCGACGAAAGAGCTGGCCCCGAGGCAGCTGGTGTACGTGCCTTCCTCGTCCGACCATGCCACTGCGTCAACCGCGAGGTGGTCGGTTTCGGAATCCTCCAACAACGATCGTGCAATCTCCAGGCCGTAGATGACGCCCATCGCACCGTCGAGCCAACCACCGTTCGGTTGTGTGTCCGAGTGTGAGCCGATGAGGAGCGCAGGGCCTGGATTCGGAGAGCGACCGAACACGTTCGCGACCCCGTCGATAGACGCATCCAGACCGGCGTCGGCCATTTGATCCCGCAACCACCGTCTCGCGGCCATGTCCGAATCGGAGAACGTGGTGCGCACAACTCCATCTCCGACGGCGCCAAAGCTGCGGAGCGTGTGAAGGTCATCGAGAAGGCGCGCGGGTTTGATCGGAACGATGAGCTCGAGCATATTCACCAGCCAAAAGAAATCTTGAGAAATTCTCGTGGAGGTTTTGGTACGGGTCGCGACCACTAA
>JBLYYW010000387.1:0-7164 GCA_048550155.1 Acidimicrobiales bacterium
ATCGTCGTGCTCGGGCTCGTGGTGCTCGGGCTGATCCTGGCCTCGCTGTTTCTCGGACCCCGCCTCTTCGGAGATGACTCTTCATCAGCAGCGATCGATCCCACCCAACCGCGACCTGACACTCCCGAAGTTGCGGTTGACGATGGTGATGATGATGTGGACGCCGTGAGCACCAGCTCGACCACGTCGGTGAAACCCGATACCGGTGGTGGCGAAGTTGATCTCACCCCGGATGTAGCCGCTGCGGTGAGCGGATTCGCCGGTGTGAGTGGTATCGCCAACGGCACCGTGGCGGTCCTCGACGGCTTCGTGGGAACCTCGTCAGAATCCGAACAAGCAGAGGCTGCGGCCGCGGCCGTCGATGGCATCACCGGTGTTGACAACCGGCTCGTGGTTCTTGAACAGCTGGTCCTCGACGCCGCGAACGGTGCCGAAGCTGGTCTCGAGGGCGCAATGGTGGAGATGAATGGGACAACCGCGACCTTGCGAGGTTTGGTGAGCAACGAGCTCGACGCTGCCAGTGTGGTGTCGGCGGCCGAGGCGGTTGAAGGGATTTCCCTGCCGGTGATCAATGAACTCCGTATCCTCCAGCCCGAGGTCGATGAGGCAATCGGCGCCCTCGGTTTCGTCGAGGACGGTCAGTCACCTGTGGAGACCGACTCGACGGCGTCTCCAGTCAGCCGTATCGTCACGCTCACCGGAACCGTCACCTCTCCCGAGGAGAGCGCCCAGGCTGAGGCAGCCGCTACGGCGGTTGACGGCGTCACCGAAGTGGTGAACCTGCTCGAGGTCAGCGGACCGAGCAACGAGGAAGTCACGACCGACCTGAACGAACTGTTCGAATTGAATCCCATCCAATTTCGCTCCGGGTCCGATGTGATCCTCGATGAGAGCCTGCCGACGCTGGACTCTGCTGTCGCCGTTCTCAAGGGCGCCGCTGCCGACATACGTCTCGAGGTTCAGGGCTACACCGACACGACGGGCGGAAATGAGGCCAATCAGCGGCTGAGCGAGCGGCGAGCCGCCGCTGTTCGCCAGTACATGGTGGATGGTGGGGTCAGTGCCGACGTGCTCACGTCGAAGGGCTTCGGTGAGACCACGCAGTTCGGCCCCGAATTGGCTGATAACCGCCGTGTGAGATTCGCCCTGCTGTAACGAGGGACGGTCTGCCATGGCCGGTTGGTGTCCGTTGGATCGCCGTGGACGCGAAGGACCCCACCTCCTGGATTGGGGCCGGAGGTGGGGTCCATTGGAAATCCGGTGGCGGCTTCGCACCCCGGAGACTGGCTATGGCAGTTCGTTCACCCGATCGGTGTCGGGAGGAGCGACCGGCCCGAACGTTCCGAGGTAGTTCGTGAGGGCCTGCAAGTCGACGCCTCCGTCGAGTCGTGGAGTCGTGACCGTTCCGAAGGTATCGAAGTTGTCTCCGCCGTCAGCGAGGAAGCTGTTGACAGTGACGTCATAGGATGCTGCAGGATCCAGTGGAGATCCATTCAGCACGACGTTGCTTATGGTCACCGAGGTGCAGTCTCCCCCAGCGATTGTGGTCGCCAGGTCGTAACTAAGTCCCTCCGATACCCCGAGATGGAGGAACGGTCGACTCGACCCCGCCGGCTGGCACTGTTCTTCCAACACCGAGATGATCTGGGCTCCGGTCATCTCATAGGTCACCAACGTGTTGCCGAAGGGCTGGAACGTGAACGCCTCGCCGAAGGTGACAACACCGTCGCCTTCACCGTCGGACTCGGCAAACAGCAGATCCGATCGCACTCCGCCGGGATTCATGAACGCCACGTCGGCCCCATTGGCTGAGGTCGCCCACAGCTGAGCGTCCGCAACCAGATTCCCTGCCGGTGATTCGACCCCTCGATCAGATCCGGGCGGGGTGCCGCCACGGTTGATGTCGGCCGTGATTGTTCCGATCGGTGTGTTCCCGGACTCGTCGAACAGCGGTTGCCACTTCTCGATGATCGAAGTGATCGCCGGATCGGGAGACAGGCTTGCCTGGTCGACCACGTGGTTGGTGGCCGAGCTGAGATCGCGGCGCACGTCCTTGGTTCGTTTGTCCAGCACCAGATTCACTTCGCTCACCACCCGGCCGAAGGAGTAGGCACTGGTGACAATGCGGGGCTGGCCAGCGGCGTCGGGCAGTACACAGTTGTATGGCAGGTGGGTGTGACCGGTGATCATTGCGTCGATTTCAGGATCGAGCGCATCGTTGATTGCAACGATCGGACCCGAGATTCCTACGCACGCATCCACGTCGCCGGGAGGCGGTGTCTGTGATCCACCTTCGTGGAGCAGAACGATTATCGCTTCCACACCCTGGGCCTTGAGCTCGGGAACGAGAGCGTTGGCAGTCTCGGCCTCGTCCAAGAAGTCCCAACCCTGGATCCCCGCAGCCGCTACCAGAGTGTCAGTGGCTTCGAGTGTCATTCCGATGAACGCAACCTTCACGTTTTGGATTCGCTCGATTTGGTACGGCGGCAGCGGTGTTGCGCCCGAATCGTTGACCACGTTGGCAGCAAGCCACTGGAAGTCAGCGCCTGGGTAGGGGCTGGCGGGGAAGTAGCAGCCGTCGACTGGGTGACAGCCGCCGTTCTGCATACGCAGGAGTTCGGTGACGCCCTCGTCGAATTCGTGGTTGCCGACGCCCGACACATCGAGGCCCATCTCGTTGAGGGTCTCGACCGATGGCTCGTCGTGAAAGAGTCCGGAGAAGGCAGGCGAACCACCGATGAGGTCGCCAGCTGCGACAGTCAGGCTGTATTTGTTGCCTTGCCTCAACTCGTTGAGTTTGGCCGAGAGATACTCGCCGCCTCCGGCCTGTTCACCTGCGACGGTGCCAGGGGTGGTGGCTTGCAGATGGCCGTGGTAGTCGTTGATACCAAGCAGCTGAAGGTCGATCAGTTGGCCCTTGGGATCCGGGTTTCCGGGAGGGGTTGGGTTGTTGTTGGGCTTGGCGGTTGCCGGGCCTGCAGATGCTGCAATCGAAGCGAACGCAAGAATTCCCGCTCCGAGTGCGATAAGAAGCCGCCGCGGGCTTCCTCGTCCGCGTGATCGCCGAAGAGTACTGGCAGAGTGTGTCATGAAGACTCCTATGTAACGAGCCCGATCCGCGTCCGGACTTCGCCGAATGTCTAGCAGCTGGGCAATCACTGTTCAAGGCAGCAGCCGCAAAGATCCGGCCTGGCGACTCAGTGCGAAATTGTCGTGCTGACCCGAAACCCTGCCCGCAGGGCGCACTCACGCGTGCGAGACTTGCGATGTTGGCTGACCATCCGCGCAGCGAGCTCAGGGGTCGGTATCGCCCGAAGATTCGTCATCCTGAAGGGGAGAAGGCAGAATCCGGAAACTCTCCTCCCCCGGGAAGACGAGGTCGTAGTTGGCTCGGGCCAGTCGAACGATCTCAGAGTCAGTTTCGAGGATTTCGAGGCGGGCTTCCAGCTGCGCTCGCTCATAGAGAAGTTCGGCCCTGCGTTCCTCCATCGATCGTAGGCTTTGATGCTGACTCCACCAGGTACGCGCTGGCAGCACTGCTAAGGCCACTATGAGCGCGAGGCACACAGTGCAGAACGCCAGCGTGGAAACAACCTCACGCTGCTGGGTGGCAGGAGCAGCGGTGGGCATCAGCTACCGAATGCCGCCGTTCCCCGAAATTCTGCGGCGTCGCCGAGGTCTTCTTCAATTCGGAGCAACTGGTTGTACTTGGCCACACGATCAGATCGGGCGGGCGCGCCGGTCTTGATCTGGCCGCAGTTGGTTGCCACGGCAAGGTCAGCGATCGTGGTGTCTTCGGTTTCGCCTGAGCGATGACTCATGACGCTGGTGTAGCGAGCACGGCCCGCCATGGCCACAGTTTCCAGGGTCTCGGTGAGCGTGCCGATCTGGTTGACTTTCACCAGCACACTGTTGGCGATGCCCTGGTCGATGCCGCGTTGGAGCCGCTCGGTATTGGTGACGAAGAGGTCATCGCCAACCAACTGGCATTTGGCGCCTGACGCGGCGGTGTGCAACGCCCATCCGTCCCAGTCTTCCTCGGCCATGCCGTCCTCGAGGGAGACGATCGGATACCGGTCGATCAGGTCGTCGAGCATGCCGCTCATCTCGGCTGGCGAGAGGGTACGACCTTCGCCGGCCAGTACGTAGTTTCCGTCGGAGAAGAACTCGGTTGAGGCCACGTCCATGGCAAGAGAAATCTGATCGCCCGGGCTGTAACCGGCCGCCTCGATCGCTTCGAGCAGCAATTTGAGGGCGTCTTCGTTGCTGGCCAGATTGGGAGCGAACCCGCCCTCGTCTCCGATTCCGGTGGACAGGCCGCGGTCGTGAAGCACCTTGGCGAGTGCATGGTAGGTCTCGATACCCCACCGCATCGCCTCGGTGAAGCTGGCTGCGCCGACCGGCATGATCATGAACTCCTGGAAGTCCACGTTGTTGTCAGCGTGTTCGCCGCCGTTGAGGACGTTCATCATGGGAACGGGTAGCACGTGGGCGTTGGCGCCGCCAACGTATCGATAGAGCGGGAGCATCAGGTCATCGGCCGCTGCCCGTGCGACTGCGAGCGACACGCCGAGTGCGGCGTTGGCTCCCAGCTTGGACTTGTTGGGTGTTCCGTCGAGGTCGAGCAAGAGCTTGTCGAGGCCGCGCTGGTCATAGGCGTCAGTGCCAACCACCGCCTCTGCGATTACGGAGTTGACGTTTCCGACTGCGGTGAGGACACCCTTGCCGCGGTAGCGATCGCCACCGTCTCGGAGTTCCACCGCCTCGAACTGGCCTGTGCTTGCGCCGGAAGGGACGATGGCTCGTCCGAACGCGCCGGAGGAGAGGACCGCTTCAACTTCCACTGTGGGGTTCCCACGGGAATCCATAACTTCGCGGCCATGTAGCTGTGCAATTGAACTCACGCAGCGAGGGTACTCGGTCAGCGCACCCGGTTGGAGTACTCCTCGCTCACCAGAAAGTTGAAGATCAGCGTTTTAAGGGCATCGGCTCGACCGGCGACTGCACCGACCCAGAACGAGAAACCGGCTGCGTCTGGGGCCCGGTCCAGCATGCCTCGATACGTCATGATGACGTCGACCGCCGGTCCCGAGTTTCGCTTGAACTCGGCGGATTCGGAGAATGCGACCATCAGATCCCCGCGGCTGACCCCGGGGTCGTCGAGACGGTCGAGCCAGAACCGGAATCCGGCAAGGTCCGGGGCTCGCAGCAGCACATTGTTGTAGACAAGTGCAATGAACTCGGCGTCGTTGAGTTCCCCGTAGGTGTTCCGGAACTCGGCCGAATCGGCGAAAGCTGCTGCGATGTCGTTGAGCTGGCCGCCGTTTCGGACCACACCGGTCCAGAAATCGAAGCCGGCCCGGTCCGGGGCCCGGTCGAAGAATGCCAGGTAGAGACGTGCGACAGACCGGCGGGGCGCAAACTCCTCGGACCTCATGAAGCTTTCGATCACGATCGGACCCTGGTTCCGGTCAGCTCCGAGCACACCGGTCCAGTAGTTGATGCCGGCCTGATCCGGGGCCCTGCCCAAGAAGTCGGCGTACTGCTGGGAGATCAGGTCCTCGGATGATTCAAATGGTGAGAAGACAGTTTCGGTTCTGAAGCTGGCGGACTCACCTGGAAGGCTCTTCCCGCCAGCGTTGATCGCTCGAACTTGGGCGATGTAGGTGCCCGGTTCGATGTCGACTACTACAAGCGATCTGGTACCGGCGGTCACTGTTTCCACAACGGTGCCGATCGTCACCTCGTAGCCGGTGAGAGCCGTGTTGCCTGCCGACAGGGGCGGATCCCAGGTCACGGTGACGGTCTGGAACGTGGCCGACCCCGACACGTTCGTGGGTGCAGATGGTGCGGTGGAGCCGACTTCGACATCGACTGCAGCCTCCGCCCCTGCGCCCCGAGCGTTGCTGGCCGACACGACCACTGTGTAGACAGCGGGAGACCTCCCGTCGAAGCGGACTGAGCTGGTGGTCGAGTCGACGTTGTCTGTAGCGAGGACTGAACCGTTCAGCTCGAGGCGTATCGAGTAGCCGGTGAGGGTCTGATTGCCGTCCGAGGCGGGCGGGTCCCACGTTGCGATCACCGAAGATCCATCGGCGGCCGCTGCGAGGTTGCGCGGCGCTGAGGGAACCGAGAACACCGAGAATGCTGCACTGGTGCCTGCGCCGCCGGTTCCGGCGGAGTTGGTGGCCGTCACCGAGGCGGTATAGACACCGGCTCCGACGTTGTTGAACTGAGCTGAGGTGCCGGTGACAGTCTGGGACGCCCCGTTGGACAGCGTGACGGTGTAGCTGAGGTCAGGATCACCGCCATCGGATGGCCTGGTCCAGCTGAGGTTCACCGTTTGGCCACTTACCGACCCCGTCACACTGCCAGGTACACCGGGAGGCTCGATCGGGGCTTCGATCGTGAACGACTCCGGACCAGCGGCAGCACCGGTCCCCACTCCGTTGATCGCCGCCACGGAGACGCTGTAATCTCCGGGTGCGAGATTCTCGAACGATGCCGGTGACGACGGGACCGTCGTGATGGAACCGCTGAGGTTCACCTGGTAGCCGGTGATCGGCGAACCGTTGTCGGCTGGTGCGTTCCACGAGATCGCCACCCCTTGACCCGCGGGGGTGACGGTGAGATCACCCGGTGTACCCGGAACGTCAGCGGGGGCTTGGACGGTGACGCTGTTGGTTTGGGCACTGCCGCCCTCGCCCGCCGAATTCGATGCGGTGACCGTGGCCACGTAGTCGCCGGGAGGAACGTCGGAGAACGCTACCGATGTCCCGGTGGTGCTCTTGGGGGTCTCCCCGCCCAAGGTGATCTCGTAGGTGATGTTCGGATCGCCACCATCATCAGCGGGGGTGGACCACGCGACGTTCACGGTCTGCCCATCCACAGATGCCGAAGCACCTTGGGGTGCGCCCGGGGTTCCGATTGGTGCGTCGACGGTGAACGGACCACTCACACCACCAGCCGAGGTCCCACCCGTGTTCGACGCAGTCACACTGGCCGTGTACGTCCCCGGCGCCACACCATCAAAAGTCAACGACGACCCCTGCGTCGAACCCGACTCCCCACCAAAAGACACGCTGTAGGTGATATTCGAATCGCCGCCATCATCAACCGACGGCGACCACGACACCGTCACCGACTGACCAGACACCGACACAG
>JBLYYW010000388.1:0-18771 GCA_048550155.1 Acidimicrobiales bacterium
GACGTCAGATGGACCGAGGTGGTTACGCCGGACACCGCATCGGCGAAACTGAGGTTGAGGGTGGCGCTGAGGTCGGCACCCTTTCGTGGACCGCCGGCTCGATGACGGCCCGAAGTACTGGTGCTTCCCCCACCACCGAAGATCCCTCCCAACAAGTCGGACAGATCACCGACGTCGAAGGACCTGCCAGCACCGCGGCTACCACCGCCGCCTCCAGGGAAGCCTCCACCACCGAAGGCTCCAGCCATCGGGCCCATCCGGCGGACGTCGTCGTATTCTTTGCGCTTCTGCTCGTCCCCGACGACGTCGTAGGCAGCAGAGATTTCCTTGAACCGTTCCTCAGACTTGGCGTCACCTTTGTTCTTGTCCGGGTGATACCGGCTGGCCAGCTTGCGATAGGCCTTCTTGATGTCCTTGGCCGGTGCGTCAGAGGCGACGCCAAGCACCTTGTAATAGTCCTTCTCGAACCACTCACTGTTCGGTGCCATCAGTTGCCTCCTTTCGGTCTTGTTTCATTCATTGAGTGTGGGTCACACGGGGTCCGACCCCGGCTTGGGGATCGAGGTCAGACCCCATGAGTCCATGCGTTCAACCCTTCACGCGGACCATGGCCGGCCGGAGTACCCGGCCCTTCCACAGGTAGCCGGTTCGAAGGACCTCGGCGACGGTGGGTTCGTCCACCTCATCGGAGGGTTCGTGCATCACCGCCTCGTGTACTTCGGGATCGAAGGGCGCATCGGCGGGATCGGATCGTTCGAGGCCGTGGCGTTCGAGAGCGCTGATGAGCTGTTTGTGGACCGGCACAACGTCTTCGTTGCCATTCTTCACGGCCCCTTCACACGCATCGAGCACCGGGAGGAGATCGCCGACGATCTTGTCGTTGGCGCGCTCCCGCTCATCGGCGGTTCGTTTCGCGATCGCCTTCTTGTAGTTCTCGAATTCGGCTTGAACTCGGCGCAAGGAATCGAGGTATCGATCCCGCTCGGCAGAGACAGACTCGAGTGTTGCCACGAGCTCCTCCAACGACACCGGATCCGTTTCGGGCTCAGGATCCGGTGCCGCAGCGGGCTCGGACTCCATCAGTTCCTCGAGACCGCTGAGGTCATCGGGAACGACCGGGTCTGACCCTGCTGGGTCGAGGTTGTCGTTCTCGTCGCTCACGCTTCCTCGCTGTCGTCCTCTTCGATGATCTCAGCGTCGACTACGTCGTCGTCGCTCCCGGCCGCATCACCGTCGGACCCACCCTCATTCTGGGCCGCTGCTGCCGCCTGTTCATAGAGCTTGGCGCCCATGCTTTGACTTGCTGCTGCCAGCTTCTCGGTGGCGTCCTTGATGGCATCGATGTCGGTACCGGCCAGAGCGGTCTTGGACTCTGCGATCAGACTCTCGACATTGGACTTCTCCTCGTCGTCGAGCTTGTCACCTTGATCCTTGATGAGTTTCTCGGTCTGGTAGACGAGGCTGTCAGCCTGGTTGCGGACCTCGGCCTCTTCACGCCGTTGGCGATCTTCCTCGGCGTGGGCCTCGGCGTCCTTGACCATCTGGTCGATGTCTTCCTTGTCGAGCGTGGACTGACCGGTGATGGTGATGCTCTGCTCCTTGCCGGTGGCCCGATCCTTGGCGCTCACGTTCACGATGCCGTTGGCATCGATGTCGAAGCTGACCTCGATCTGGGGTACACCGCGCGGGGCCGGGGGCAGGTCGACCAGCTGGAACTTGCCGAGCGTCTTGTTGTAGTTGGCAATCTCACGTTCACCCTGGAGAACATGAATCTCCACAGACGGCTGGTTGTCCTCGGCGGTGGTGAACACCTCGGATGCGTGGGTGGGGATGGTCGTGTTGCGTTCGATCAGCTTGTGCATCACCGAGCCCTTGGTCTCGATACCGAGACTCAGTGGGGTCACGTCGAGAAGCAGGATGTCCTTCACATCCCCTCGCAGCACACCGGCCTGCACCGCGGCACCAACCGCGACAACCTCGTCGGGGTTGACCGACTTGTTGGCCTCCTTGCCGGTGAGTTTCTCAACCAGCTCGGTGATGGCAGGCATCCGAGTCGAGCCTCCGACCAGAATGACGTGATCGAGGTCGCCCATCTTCAGGTTGGCATCCGAGAGTGCAGCTTCGACCGGCTTCTGCACCCGTTCGACCAGGTCGGACGTGAGGTCTTGGAACTTCGAACGCGAGAGGCTCAGCTCGAGGTGGAGCGGACCGTCGGCGTTGGCGGTGATGAAGGGCAGGTTGATGCTGGTTTGCTGCATCTGGCTGAGCTCGATCTTGGCCTTTTCAGCGGCTTCCTTCAGCCGCTGGGCTGCCATCTTGTCATTCGAGAGGTCAACACCGTTGGTGCCCTTGAACTCCGCAACCATCCAATCGATGACTGCCTGGTCCCAATCGTCGCCTCCCAGTTCGGTGTCGCCGCTGGTGCTCTTCACCTCGAACACTCCGTCACCGATCTCGAGCACCGACACGTCAAACGTGCCGCCGCCGAGATCGAAGACCAGGATGGTCTGGTCGTCGTTCTCGCTGTCGAGGCCATACGCCAGCGCCGCAGCGGTTGGCTCGTTGATGATTCGCAACACTTCAAGTCCGGCGATCTGGCCAGCCTCTTGGGTGGCGGTGCGCTGGGCATCATCGAAATAGGCAGGCACAGTAATCACTGCTTGAGTGACGGTGTCACCCAAGTAGGCCTCGGCGTCACGCTTGAGCTTCATCAATGTGCGGGCGCTGATCTCCTGCGAGGTGTACGCCTTGCCGTCGATGTCGATCTTCCACCCGGTGCCCATATGGCGCTTGACCGAGCGAATTGTGCGATCGGGGTTGGTGATGGCCTGGCGTTTGGCGACCTCACCGACGAGAACTTCACCCTCCTTGTTGAACGCGACAACCGACGGGGTTGTGCGGGCCCCTTCGGCATTGGGGATGACAACCGGCTCACCGGCTTCCAGAACGGAGACCACTGAGTTGGTGGTTCCGAGATCGATTCCTACGGCTTTTGCCATGTGGGGAGACACTCCTGTGTGTACGGGTGAAATCTGACAGTTCTCAATGATAGAAAGTTGAGTGCATCGTTATCAACTTTCCTGAGTGTGAACGTAGGCACACCGTCTACCCTGGGTGTTCGGCGGACGCAGGTAGGCTTATTACATGCCGACGCTCGTGTTGTTACGCGATGGTCAGAGCCAGTGGAATCTGGAAGACCGGTTCGCCGGCTGGTACGACATCGACATCACCCGAACGGGGGCCGACGAAGCCATCGAGTCCGGCCGGACCCTGCTCGAGGCCGGAATCCTCCCCGATGTGGTGCACACCAGCGTCCAGACCCGAGCGATCAAAACCGCGAACCTCGCATTGCGGCAGATGGCTCGGCTGTGGATCCCCGTGCGCCGCCATTGGCGTTTGAACGAACGTCACTACGGAGGATTGACCGGAATGAACCGAGATGAGGCGACCAAGAGGTACGGCCATGATCAGGTTCTCATCTGGCTACGTAGCTACGACACTCCACCGCCGGAGATGCCCCCCGGCCATCCCGACAACCCAAACACCGACCCGCGATACGCCCGGCTGGCCCCCGACGTGGTACCCACCGCCGAATGCCTCAAGGACGTTGTCGACCGGATCCTGCCGTACTGGTTCGACGCGATCGTCACCGACCTCGGGGTCCACGACACCGTGCTGATCGCATCTCACAGCAACAGCCTCCGAGCCCTGGTGAAGCACCTTTCCAACATCGGTGACGACGAGATCACGAACGTGAACATCCTGACCGGCGTGCCCCTCATCTACGAAGTCGACGCCCTCGGCCGACCCACCATGGACACCCCGGTCGAGGATCGGTACCTTCGGTAGCGCCGTGACCACGATCATCCGGATCTGGTCCGGCCCACGCAATATCTCCACCGCTCTGATGCGCTCGTGGGAAAACCGGGCCGACACCGCCGTCCTTGACGAGCCACTGTATGCCCACTACTTGGCCCAGACCGGCCTGGACCATCCCGGCAGGGCCGAGATCCTTCAGGCGGGACCATCGGAGCTGGGCCCGGCCCTGTACTCGTGCACTTCCCCCCTGCTGGAACCAGGACAGACCATCAGCTACCAGAAGCAGATGGCCCATCACCTCCTACGAGGCATGGATCTCCAATGGATCGGCGATGCGTCAAACTTCCTACTCGTCCGACATCCACGACGAGTGATTGCAAGCTACGCGAAAGTCCGGAGTGATCCGAACCTCCGTGACCTGGGGTTTCCCCAACTGATTGAGCTGCAGGAGCGTTTCGGTCCGCTCCGAGTGATCGAAGCGGATCACTTCTTGGCCGACCCCGAATCGGAGTTGCGAACGATGTGCCGAGCTGCTGCGGTCGACTTCGATCCTCGAATGTTGGAGTGGCCCACCGGGCCCCGCCCAACCGACGGTCCCTGGGCTCGCTTCTGGTACTCAACGGTGGAGGCCTCGACCGGGTTCAGCGCCCAGCCAACCGACGATCCCGACGAAATCGAGATCCCCGGCCGTCTCGAGCCGGTGGCACGCGACGCCCTCGAACTCTATGAACAGCTGGTCGCCGACCTGATCAGCTAGGTCGTTCGGGGCCCGAGGGGGTAGTTCACCCCTGGCCAGGAGGTCGGTTCGGCTCCTATGGTCGGAGCGATGGGAGGGACGAGACTGCTTCGGTTCGCGGTCACCACTCCCGTGATCTTTGCCCTCGGCTACGTCGGCATGTTGGGGGCAGAATCAGTGGAGTTTCGGCCCGCTCGAATCGTTGACGCGGTCGTGGATACCAACAACCTGGCAGTCGGAACCGCAGTCCATGCAGCACACACCCCGGAGCCGGTCGGGTTTGCGGTTGGAACCGACCTCGCGCCGTACTCCCCCGGATCGCCGGCACCTGCGACGACGGCTCCGCCGGTCACGACGCCACCCGGAGCCGTGACCCAGTCAACAACGACCACAACGGCCACTCCCCCGACCACCTCGACAACCGTGGTGCCCACCACCCCGCCGCCGCCCACGCCCCGCCAGCGAGGCGAACGCGCACTGGCCAGCTTTTCCTACGACTGGCGAAACGGACTTCCAGGATGGGAGATCTCCTTCCATCCCGGGCGTGAAGGAGTGCTCGGCTACACCTTTGTGCAAGAGAAGCGCATCGAGATCTATGTGCGGGATCAGATGTCTGATCCGTTGCTCGCCCACGTCGTCGCCCATGAGGTCGGCCATGCGATCGACGTGACCCTGAACAGCGGAGACGACCGACGCCGATGGCAGAAACAACGCGGTATCGACGACAGATCGTGGTGGCCCGGAAACGGCGCCACCGACTTCTCGACCGGTGCAGGTGATTTCGCCGAATCGTTCGCCGCGTGGCAGGTGGGAACTGCCGCATACCGGTCAAACCTGGGAGCGCCTCCCGATCAAGCCGCCATCGCCTTGCTGGCAGAGTTGGTCGACGGCTGAGACTCCCCTGCGTTGTCCCCGCTCAGACCACTCACAACCCGCAACTGCAAATAGGCCAAAAGGCTGTCCGCACAGCACATTTCCGCATTTAGGTCGCGGTCAAAATCGACCGAACTTCCTAGGGTGACCCGTTCATCGCTTCGCTCTGCGCTGCCACCGCCCGGTGTGTTGGCCATCATGGCGGGTCTTTGGGCTGTTCAATTGCTACTGGGCTTCGCCCTTCCCGATGCACCGCCGCTCACGCCGGCCCCATTTTCCTGGCCGATTCTGGCGCTCGTGTTCGGGGTGGCGACATCGGCGGTCATCCACGTGCACTTCAAACAGGAAAGCGAGAGCTTTGACCTGTTCGACGTTCCGGTCGTGATCGGTTTGATGATGTTCAGCCCTCGCGACCTGTGGGTCGCCCAGATGCTGGGGACGTTCATTGCAGTCGGCCTGGTACGGCGTCAACCACCGGTGAAGGTCGTGTTCAACCTCGGGCTGCTCGGAATGCAGACGGTGATCACGGCCCACCTCTTCCGCCTGGCTGTGGCCTCACCCGATCCATCGGACCCGAGTGTCTGGGGCCCCACGTTCATCGCCATCATGTTCGGATCGCTCCTCAACGTCGGCTTCATCGTGGCGGTGGTCTCGATCATCGAAGGCCGCCTGGACGACGACAACCTGCTCCACGTCTTCACCTACGGCGGTGTGGTCACACTCACCAACACCGGACTGGGCCTGATTGCGACCGTGCTCATCTCGGTTGAGGTCGCTCTCGTGCTTCCGCTCGTCATTCCGGTCACGGCACTCTTCCTGGCCTATCGCGCCTACGGAGCAGAACGAGATCAGCGTGCCCGGTTGGAGATGTTGTATCGGTCGACCAGGTCGGTGACCGAATTGGGCGAACGCAAGGACGGAGTGGAGCGGCTGCTTCGGGAAACCACCGACATGTTCCGGGCCCGCGCCGTCGACTTCATCTTGTCTGCTGACAACCACGGTCGCCCTCGCCGCAGCTCGATCATGGATGAAACTGTCACCGAAGTACTGCATCCGATCGACACCATTCTGGTGACCGAACTGATGAAGCAGCGGCCCACCTACCCCAAGCTCGTTCACTCTGACGATGGGTCGGCCTGGGGCGAGTACTTGGCCGACCGGGGGTTTACCGCAGCGATGGTCAGCCGCTTAGGCTATTAACGAAACGACTCCGGAGCCCTCGTGGTCGGGGATCGTCGGGGTGACGTGGCCTCATTCGGAGCCGAGGATCTTCGGATGATGGGAACGATCGTCAACAACCTCGCCATAGCGATCGAGCGCGAACGACTGAGCGAAAGTGTCGCCGAGCTCCGGCGGCTCGAGCAGAGCCTCAGTCTGGCGGCCCGTTCGGACGCTCTCACCGGCCTTCTCAACCGCAGCGGTTTCGAGGAGTTCGTCGACGATCACCGCGATCGTCTCGCTGTTGCCTTCGTCGACCTCGACGATTTCAAGGAAGTCAATGACCAACACGGTCACGAGGCCGGCGACGTGGTGTTGGCAAGTGTTGCCGAACGGATCCAAGCGGTCGTCCGAGACGGCGATGTTGTCGCCCGACTCGGCGGCGACGAATTCGCCATCGTTTTCTGCGAAACGGAGCTACCCGAAAAGGTGATGCCCCGCCTGTTGGAACAGATCACGAATCCAATCACTGTTGGGTTCGAACAGTCGGTGGTGGTCGGTGCCTCGATTGGCCTCGCCGTCCGGCGCCCCGACGAGTCCACGTCACAGACTCTGCGAAACGCCGACATGGCCATGTTCACTGCGAAAGCGATGGGCAAGAACACGTGGCAGACCTTCAGCGACGAGATGTCGCCACGGGACCACCGTTCGACCATGGATCAGGAACTGCGAGACGGTGTCGACAACGAGGCATTCGACCTCCACTACCAACCCATCATCGACCTGGCGACCGGGCGGACGGTCGGATTCGAGAGCCTTCTCCGTTGGCGCTCTGACCAGCAGGGACTTCTCATGCCAGGAGAGTTCCTCCAGGACGCCCAGGACACCGGTGCGATCATCCCGATCGAACAATGGGCTATGCGCCGGGCGGCCGAGGATCTGCGCATGTTGGAACAGCACTATCCCCCCGAGCTGAACGACGGTATTCCCGTCTTCGCAACGCTGAACATCTCGGCAGAACACCTACGCCGCCGATCTGCGGTTGAGACGTTGTTGACAACGACCGATGCGGTCGGCCTGCGCCCGTCACGACTGATGCTCGAGGTCTCCGAGTCCGAGCTCATGATGGCGTCGGCAGACCTGAGCCGCACGCTTCAGGTGCTGCGTGACCATGGCTTCCGAATTGCCATCGACGACTTCGGATCGGGCGACGCCTCATTGGGTGTCATCAAACGAAACCAGGTCGACGCTGTGAAAGTTGCCCGCAAGGTGGTGTCGGGACTCCGGGGTGGGGAGCGTCCGTACATGATGGCGCTGATCGAACTTGCCCGGAACCTTGACTTGCAGCTCATCGCCGAGGGTGTCGAAACCGAAGCCCAGCAAGCCGATCTCCTGGCCGCGGGCGTCACGTTGGGACAGGGCTATTTCTTTGCCCGACCACTCCCGTTCAAAGACTTGGCAGCAGGTCCCGCGCACATGCCCGACCGTCGCCTGCCCTGAAAACGGCTACAGCCGGGCCTTGCGGCCCGGCCGAGCGATTCGTTGTGGAGGTTCTATACGGCGTCAGCGCCCAGTTCTCCGGTGCGAATCCGGATGATCTTGTCGACCGGAGTCACCCAGATCTTGCCGTCACCGATCTTGCCGGTCTGAGCCGCCTTGACGATGGCGTCGGTAGCCAAGACCACCTGCGACTCGTCGACAACCAGTTCGAGCTTGACCTTGGGTACGAAGTCCACCTTGTACTCGGCACCACGGTAGGTCTCGGTATGACCTCCCTGGCGGCCGAATCCCTTGGCCTCGGTGACGGTCATGCCAGAGACGTCGATCGACTTCAGGGCGGTCTTCACCTCGTCGAGCATGTGAGGCTTGATAATCGCTGTGATCAGTTGCATTGGTCGTCCTTCTTTGAGTTCATAAATCCTGCCATCAAACTGCGCTGCCAACCAGCATGTCGGGTCCATAACCGGGAGAGCCGTGTTCGGCCACATCGAGACCGGCCATTTCCTCTTCGGCTGACACCCGGAGCATTCCTGCTGCTCGCAGGCCGGCAAACAACCCTCCGGCGGCGACCGTGACGAATACCGCGATGGCAATCATGCCCAGTAGCTGAGTCCCGAGAAGCGAGAACCCCCCACCGTAGAGAAGGCCGGCGGACTCGGTCGCACCGTTCACCGGCGAAACCGTGGCGAACAGTCCGGTAGCGATCAGGCCCCAGGCACCGCACACGCCGTGAACGCTGAAGGCCCCAACCGGATCGTCCACACCGAGCCGCTCTATGGCAAGGACCGACAGGACCACGATGATTCCGGCGATTGCTCCGATCACGACGGCGCCGACGGCGCTCACCTCACCAACACCGGAGCAAATGGCTACAAGACCGGCCAACAGTCCATTGCCGGCCATCGACACATCCGGTTTGCCCATGGTGATCCACGAGGTACCCATGGCCGCAACCGCTCCTGACGCAGCGGCAAAAGCCGTGAGAACTGCGATGACCGGCACGGCCATGTCCGCCTGGAGCTGTGAGCCGGGATTGAAGCCGAACCAACCGATGAAGAGGAGGAACACACCGGTGATCGCCAAGGGGATGGAGTGTCCCGGCATCGCTCGCGGAGTCCCATCATCGGCGAACTTGCCAATCCGGGGCCCGATGATGAGCGCCCCCATCAAGGCGGCGAACCCTCCGGTCATGTGAACCAGACCCGATCCTGCGAAATCGATGAACGCGGTGCCTCGCTGGGCAAGCCAGCCGCCACCCCACTGCCATCCGACCACCACCGGGTAGATGAAGGCGGTCAATACCACGCTGTAGGCGATGTAGCCGACGAACTTGGTGCGACCCGCAACGGCTCCGGACACGATGGTGGCTGCGGTGGCTGCGAACGCTGCCTGGAAGAGGAAATCGACCGGAACCGCCAGCGGATACACCCCGTCGGCCAGAGATGTTGGGCTCGCGTCGACCAGGTAGCTGTCGAAGAAACCCTTCACCCCGAGACCGGCTGATCCGAGGAAGCCCGCACTTCCCTCGCCGAACCCGGGATAGGCGATACCCCAGCCGACGAAGCCGAACACCAGGATGCCGACGCTGACGTCCATCAGGTTCTTCATCATGATGTTGCCGGCGTTCTTGGCCCGGGTGAGCCCGGCTTCGACCAAGCCGAACCCGGCCTGCATCAAGTAGACAAGGGCGGCGCAGAAGAAGATGAAGATGTTGTCGAGGACAATCATGTTCATGGCCTCAGCCCCAACCGCAGCAGTGCGGTCGTACTGCTCGCTCAGGTCCTGGGCCGAAACGGGCCCGGCCAGCACCGTCACCGCCCCGACGCCCAGCACAGCAGAGACGAGCAGCTTCTTTCCAATAGGACGCGTACGCATTCGAATTCGAGACACTGGTGATTCCTTCTTGTTCGGTGTTCACGTGGCGGCAGCACCGAACGGCGTTGGTCGCGTGATGCCACTCCTGAAGCTAGGGACCCGATGTTTCCGACATGTTTCGTGCGTGTTGCCATCTGCGACATCGGTTGCCCGATTCCGATCTCGGATTCAAACGGTCCTCACCAGTGACAGCCGCCTCCTTACCGGCAGGTAAGCTCTCGGAATGGACGCGTCGATCTCTGAGGATCTCCGGGACTCCAATCCCGAGCTCAACCCGCCCCGCCGGATCAAGGCCAGTCATATCTGGGTCGGCGTCGGTGTCGCCATCGCCGCCGTCACGGTGCTGTCCGGCATCGCCGCCGCCGTCTTCGAGTTCCACGACGACTCCGAGATCCAACGCGAAGTGTTCGAGAACGTTCCATCCCCGTTGAAGCTGGCGTTCTACACGGTCATGCCAATCCTGCTTCTGTGGGCCACCGTCCAGATGAGTCACCGCGTGAAGAACTGGGAACGGGGCGCCCCAGATCGGAGGGTGACGACCACCAAGAACCTCAAACAGCGATTGGCCGACTTCCGATCCGGCGTCTACATGCAGACGCTGATGCGTGAGCCGGGTGCCGGGATCATGCACAGCCTCATCTACTTCAACTTCCTGATCCTGCTGGCGGTCACGACGGTGCTGGAAATCAACCATCAGGTTCCCGAGAGCTTGAAGTTCTTGAACGGCGACGTCTACAAGGGGTATGCCCTCGTCGCTGACGTCGCCGGAATCGGCTTTGTCGCCGGTGTCGTCCTGGCCATCATGCGGCGCTACGGCCCCAGGCGGTGGCGTCCGTACCGAATCGCGGTCAAGAGTCGACCAGAGCACATCGTGATCAACGGCACGCTCCTCGCGATCGGTGTTACCGGCTTCGGGGCCGAGGCGTACCGCATCGCCCTCCAAGATCAACCCGACTTCGAGCAGTGGAGCATCATCGGCTATCCGCTCAGCTTCCTGGCCGAATCCACCGGCAACCTCTCCGGCTGGCACCAGGCATGGTGGATCGCCCACGTGTTGAGCTTCTTCACCTTCTTGATCATCATCCCCGGGACGATGATGCGTCACATGTTCACGTCCCCGCTGAACATGTACCTGAGCCATCGTGACCGGCCCAAGGGTGCCATGAAGGCGATGCCCGATCTCGAGAACACCTCCCTGGAGAACTTCGGCGCCAACACCATCAACCAGTTCACCTGGAAGCAGCTGATGGACACCGATGCCTGCACGATGTGCGGACGATGCACGAGTGTCTGCCCCGCCAACGCGACCGGCAAGCCGTTGGACCCTCGAGAGATCGTCCTCAAGACGGGCGAGGTGATGTCACGAACCGGCACGCCTGCGGTGTCCCCACCAATAGGTGTCGAGCCCGAGATCGTCGTGAACTCCGACAGCGTCTTCGAGCGGATCACGACCGAGGAGGTCTGGGCCTGCACCAGCTGCAAGGCATGCGATGAGATCTGCCCGGTCAACATCGAGATCCTCGACAAGATCCTCGACATGCGACGCTCCCTCACCCTGATGGAGTCCGACTTCCCGACCGAACTGGGTCAAGCGTTCCGCAGCATGGAGAACAGTTCCAACCCGTGGGCCATGAGCCAGAGCACACGAGCCGACTGGGCGACCGACCTACCGATCCCGGTCATCGACCCTGCCGATGCCCCCGAAGTTTTCGACCACGACTACCTCTACTGGGTCGGCTGCGCTGGGTCCTTCGACGACAAGAACCAGAAGGTCACCCAGGCGATGGCCAAGTTGCTCGGCCGGGCCGACATCGACGTCGCCATTCTCGGACCCAACGAGCTGTGCACCGGTGACCCGGCCCGACGGTCAGGTAATGAATACCTCTTCCAGATGCTGGCCAAGCAGAACGTGGAGAACCTGAACGGGCTCGGCGTGAAGAAGATCATCACCCAGTGCCCTCACTGTTTCAACACCCTCCAGAACGAATACCCCCAATTGGGCGGGAATTACGAGGTCGTGCATCACAGTCAGTTCCTCGAGTATCTGATCGCTGAAGGCAAGCTGGACGTCTCCGAGGCCACACTGGAGGAACGGGTCGTGTATCACGACAGCTGCTATCTCGGCCGCCACAACGACGTGTACCTGGCGCCTCGCAAGGTCATCGGGTCACTCAAGGGTGTGCAGCTGGTCGAGGCTGGTCGAAACGGCACCAAGGGCATGTGCTGTGGCGCCGGTGGTGCACGCATGTGGATGGAAGAGGACCTCGGCGTCAACATCAACGTCGACCGCTCCAAGGAACTGATCGAGACCGGCGCTTCGAGAGTCGCCACCGCCTGCCCGTTCTGTTACGTGATGATGGACGACGGAGTGAAGGGCCATGGGGTCGAGGAGTCCGAGGTGAAGGTGGCCGACATCGCCATGCATGTGCTCGAAGCCATTGAGGCGGGTGAGGCCACGCACGATCAACTCGAATCCGAGCGACGAGACGAGATCTCCTCGGGTGAACTCCTGTTCGAGTAGACCCGCAGAAGGGGCGGACGCGCGCTGGGCCGCACTCCTGCCAGACTGTTCCGATGGGTCCCCGTATCGTTGTCGTGGTCGTTGCATTGGTCATGTTGGGGGCGAGCGCCTCACCATTGGCTGCTGCGCCCGGTGAGCCGACCGCAGCGGTCTCGATGGGTGACAGCTTCATCGCCGGCGAAGGCGGGCGTTGGGACGGTAACTCGAGCAGCAGTTTCGGCGACCGCCGCGGGACCGATCGCGCTGCGTATCGGCGGGGTTGGTTCTGGCGGTACGAGCAGGAGCGGGTCTACGGCTCGAGCTATGCCAACGGATGCCACCGGTCCGACGTGGCCCCGATCAGGTCTGCGGGTCTCGACGTGGAGGCGGTGTTCAACCTGGCATGTTCGGGCGCATCCACGGTCAACCTGTTACCGGCCGCAGCCGGCGGGGTGGCCTATCGGGGTGAGCGCCCCCAGATCGATCAGCTGGCCGAGGTAGCTGACACACATGAAGTTGAGCTGGTTGCGATTTCGATCAGCGGCAACGATCTCGGATTCAGCGACATCGTTCTCGACTGCGTGGTCGGATATGTGACCAGCACGAGGTGGCAGCCCAACACCTGCTATCAATCCCAGGATCAGGAAGTTCGGGCCCGGCTCGATCAGGCCATGAAGGATGTGGCACGGATCCTCTCCGAGACCCGCCGAGTGCTCGATCAGAACGGCGACAGTGCCGCCCGTATCGTGCTGACCAGCTATCCGTCGCCGGTAGCGGAATCGACCAACATTCGGTTCGCCGAGACCGGTTGGGATCGGACCTTCCGCGGTGGTTGTCCGCTGTGGGATGCTGATCTGGACTGGGCCAACAATGAACTGGTTCCGCTGATCTCGGGCGCCTTGCAGGATCAGGCTCGACGGGCCGGGGTCGAGTTCCTCGACCTCTCCGACGCGTTGAAGGGACATGAGGCATGTGCTGCCACGGCTCGCCAACGGACCTCAACCAATGGTGCCCAGAGCGAATGGATCCGGTTCATCAGCACCGGGATCGCACAGGGAGACGCCGAGGAATCCGCGCATCCCAACGCCTACGGGCAGCGGGCCATGGGTCGCTGCCTCTTCCTGGCCGCCGCGTCCTCCTCGTCCGCGAACCGCTGCACCAACACACCCGGATCCGGAGTTGATCAGATGCAGCTGAGCTCAGTGCTTGTGAGTCCCTAGCTGGTCTTGCGGCTGGCAAGAATCGCTCCGGCAATGACGAACCCGACCCCGGTGATCGCGAGTGCGGCCACTTCGTCACCTCGGAATGTGACTCCAAGAAACAGAGCCACGACCGGCACCAGGTAGGTGATGAACGAAGCCCGGGTCGATCCGACACCGGCGATCAGGGCCCCCATGAGAGCAAAGGCGATCCCGGTCCCTACCACCCCCAACACCAGCACGGCCACAATGGGACCGACTTCGACCCGATTGGCACCGACGTCGTACAGCCCGAACGGAATGGTGAGCACCGCGGCCAAGGCGAGAACCCAGCTCATTACCTGCACTGCGCCATAGCTGTGCTGCAGCGGCGCCGCGATATTCATCGCGATGCCGTAGCAGAAGGTCGCGGCCACAACCATCGCAACGCCGCTCGCTTGTGAAGCCCCCTCGTTGATGCTGGGCAGGCTGACCATCGCGAGACCGGCCAATCCGACGAAGATCCCGGCCAATTGAGGGCCTCGGGTCCGCTCCTTCAACATCAACGCTGCGACCGCTGCTGCGAAAATCGGCGTTGCACCGTTGAGCAACCCGGCCACGGCCGAATTGATCCGCTGCTCGGCCAACGGGAAAAGGGTGAACGGAATCGCGACCCAGATGACCGCCAGCACCGCGATTCGTCGGTGATCCTCTGGCTTGGGCAGCGTGAACCGCCCTTGCCTGATCCGGGTTAGGGCCAAGAGGGCCAACGCGCCGCTCCCGACCCTCACGAGGGTCACCATGCCCGGGGTCAGTGCGTCCAGACCGATGTCGATCAACAGAAAGCTGGCGCCCCAGATGAATGAGACCGCGCAGAACAGACCCCAGTCGGCGGCGCTGAACTGGCCCGTGTTCTTCGCCTCTGCGGCCTGGAACAGGTTCTTGGTCGGCGCCGCGCTCACCGCTTCAGGTTAGAAGTCGCCTCAGGCGTGAACTGGTGCTTTTCGGACAGGATCCAACGAGCGTTCGGCACCGGCGGCGGCCTTTTCCATCGAACGCAAGCTGCCGGTGTTGACAGTGATGTGGCCCTCGGGGCATTTCACGTAGGCGATCACGCCTTCGCTGGTGTTGTGGAGAGAGACGATCGACCGGGTGCCGACCAGGTGCGACCGCTCACATTGGGGACATTGGATGTAGAGCATGTCCCTATCATCGGCCGCTTTATAGAAAAGGAAAAGCGATGGTTTTGAAACGATATAGATAAGGCCTACTAATCTATTGCCGGTAGGGTGGAACGAATGGATCTCAGCATTCAGCAGCTCCGTATGCTGCGGGAAGTCTCTGAGCTGGGCACGATCGCCGCAGCTGCAGAGGCGCTTGGCTACACACCGTCGGCGGTGAGTCAGCAATTGGCTTCGATCGAACGAACCACCGGCGTCGAAGTGCTCGAACGGGTCGGTCGCAACGTACAACTCACCGACGCCGGACGTGAGCTGGTGATCCACGCGGACATCGTGTTGGGCGAACTGGAGCGGGCACAGGCCTCGCTCGAGCGGGTGAAAGGTGATATCGCAGGAACGGTTCGGGTGGGTTTGAGCGAGTCGATGGCATCGAGGTTTCTCCCGCCCCTGCTCCAGATGGCGGCTCGCCGGCACCCGGAACTGATCATCCGAACCGAGGAGTTCCCGTCGGAGTCATCGGGGGTCGAGGCAGTTCGGTCTGGCCGGCTTGACGCCTGCTTCGTGATGGCCGCAAGCCACGCACCCATACAGGACGGCATCATCTTCGAGCCGCTGTTCCGAGACTGGTTCCGAATCGTGGTTCAGGAAGACTCGGACTGGGGTCATGGGCGGAACGAAATGGCGTTGAACGAACTAGCCGATGCGCCGTTCGTTCTCGCACCATTCCGGGTGTGGTGCGGTCGCCTGATACACGGCGCCTGCCAGGACGCCGGCTTCTCCCCCAACGTCGTTCATGAGATCGACGACTATCCGGCCACCCTCAACGTGGTGGCCGCCGGGGCCGGGGTGTCCCTGGTGCCCGAGCTCGGCTTGGCCCACCAGCCCGGTGGCCTACGCGTCCTCGATATCAGTACCCCGTTTTGCCGGACGGTCGAGTTGGCGTACCGCCAATCGAGTGCAACCCGACCTGCGATCTCGGCCCTGGTGAACCTCGCCGGCGACATCGCCCGAGATCTCGGCCTCGACGTCATCGAGGGCTGATTCTCCCTCCGGGAAACTGCGTCACCCCACGACATTCGCCCCTTCTGGCGTCTCACCGGTACACGTGGTGTAGCCGGCGGACGATATTCCAGCGGAATGTGCTCGCTCGACGACAGAACTGAGGGCCCAAACGGCCGGACCAGACGGACAGTTATCCGTTGGGCTGGTATTGGCCCGAGGTCGTCACTTGGATCCAGGTTCGTCCCGGTGTGAGGGTGATCGGCTGACCGTTGACGTGAAGGATGGCGGGATCACGCAGTGTCGGACGGGTCCAGGTCCCATCGACTCGGCGACCGTCGGTGAACACAGCGGCGGGGCCTTGGCCCGCGAAGACGTACTCGGGCACCGGCGCTCCAGTGCTGTCGAACAGTCCGGTGCCGACGGAAGGGACAGCCACGACCACCACGTTCGCAGCGCTGACACGCACGCCGTCGGTGGTATGTGCGCCGCCGCCTTGGGAGCGAACCCAGGCTGAACCATTCCACTCCCACCGCACCTTGTTGGCGGGGTAGTGCACTCCGAAGACACTTGATTCGACTCCCTGGCTGGACGGCGTGCCGGCCGGTCGGTAGTGAAACTGGGCCGGGGGCGGACCGCCCGGTGCAACACCGGAGAAGCTTGAGGTTTTGGTGTAGAGATTGTTCGGCGCCGGCCGCGATGACGACCGCCAGTAGCCCGATGATCGGGCCGCACTGAAGTTCGCGACGTTGGTTTGATTCAACAGCAGCTGATCGATGACGCTGTTGGCGCCCGAATAGGCCAGGCCCGGAGTGCCGAGAGCGTTGAGGAAGGAGATATCGGTTGAGCGTCCGGAGCGAACCGGACCAACCGTGCTCTCGTTGGTGTGGTACACCGCGGCGAACCGGGTGATGCCGAACTCGACCTCTTCTTCGATCACCAGATCGGCCTTGTTCAGACCGGTCTGGGGCCGAGCCCTGGATGCGTTGTCGACCTTCACAACAATCGCGGGGCGGTTGGGTGCCGAGCCTGACAATCCTGTGAGCGGGAAGGTTCCCGCCGCCGTAGCCGGCTTGGCGACCGGGGATGAGGCCAGCACCTGGTCCAACGTGTAGGTGCCGAGAACGCCCTGATAAAGCGAGGAGGGAGGCTTCGGCCCGCCGGAGGGTTGGGTCACGGCCGGGTTGCCAGTGCCGGACGGAGCGGCTGTGGTCGCAGGCGTTTTCGTGGTCGGCGGTGCGGTAGTTGTCGTTGTAGTGGAGGGCAGAACGAAGACGTCGCCCTGCCCGGGTTTGAAGTCGGTCTGCACCGTCGTGGCTGGAACAGCTGCGGTCGTGGTCGTGGGCAGAGTGGTCGTTGAACTCTCTGCAACCGCATCCACGAGCGGCAACGTCGAGGGGGTTGCCGCTGATTCAGCGCCAGCTGAGCATGCGGAGACCAAGAGGCAACAGCACGCGAGACACTTGAGTGTGGTATTCACCCTCAACCTGTCGGCAACGAAGGCTTGGGGTCAAGCTGCTATCGTCGATCCACGCGGTCACGCAAACTGCGGATGTAGTTCAATGGTAGAACGCAACCTTCCCAAGGTTGATACGCGGGTTCGATTCCCGTCATCCGCTCGCTTTCTGCCTCATCACCCGATCTCCTGAACCGATGGGGTGCCGGTGGTGGAATCCTGACCTTCACATCGAAGACCTTCGCCATCGACACTTGAGGAGCACCGGTGTCCCGCAACGTTCTCTTGCTGAATGGACCAAACCTGAACCTGTTGGGCACCAGGGAGCCTGACCTGTACGGGAGCGACACGCTGCCACAGATCGTCGAGGACCTCCGTACCTACGCCTTGGAGCGGGACGTCGAGCTGCAGGACTTCCAATCGAACATCGAGGGAGAGCTGGTCGATCGTCTGCACCTAGCTCGTGGTGAGGTCGATGGGGTTGTGTTCAATCCGGGGGCGTTCACCCACTACAGCATTGCGCTTCGCGACGCGATTTCGGCCACAGAGCTGCCGTGTGTCGAAACCCATCTGTCCAACGTGCATGCCCGCGAAGAGTTTCGCCAGATCTCCATGATCGCGCCGGTGTGCGTGGGGGTGGTGGCCGGATTCGGACCTCACAGCTACTTCGTTGCGCTGGACGGCCTGCTGCGACACCTCGGCTGAGTCGCTGGTCGACACCGAGCGACCCGGACCCCCACGGTCATATGGTCGCAATCACGTGAGCCTGCGAAGGAGACGGGTCTTGAACTTGCCATACGGCGGGTAGATGAGGCTGGTCTCGACCTTGGTGGGTTTGCGCAGCACACCCTTGGGATTGGAGAAGCCGTCGAACCCGCTCTGGCCGTGATAACGACCCATGCCCGACGATCCCACCCCACCGAAGGGGAGCTCGTGAGGTGAGAAGTGAAACAGGGTGTGGTTCACGCAGACCCCGCCTGAGCTCGTGCGTCGGAGAATTTCCTCGATCGTGTCATCATCCTTGCTGAAGGGATAAAGGGCGAGCGGCTTGGGTCGACCGTTCACGAATCGAATCGCATCGTCCACACTGTCGACCGTGACGACGGGCAGAATCGGTCCGAAAATCTCCTCGGTCATCAGTGGAGACTGGAGATCCGGATCGACGACGATAGTCGGAGCCATGTACCTGGATGCTGCGTCGTGATCACCCCCGTGGGCGACCGTTTGGTCGGTGAGAAGGCCGACGAGTCGTTGAAGATGGCGATCTGACACAATCCGGCCCAGGTCGGCGCTCTTCTGAGGGTTGGGTCCGTAGAACCGGCCCCAAGCATCCACGATGAGATCTATCAACCGGTCTCGATTGGGTTCGGTAACCAGCACGTAGTCGGGGGCGATGCAGGTCTGACCGGCGTTGAGCAGCTTCCCCCAGGCAATTCGATTAGCGGCTGTTTCCAGGTCCGCATCCTCGGCGACGATCACCGGCGACTTCCCGCCCA
>JBLYYW010000389.1:0-12169 GCA_048550155.1 Acidimicrobiales bacterium
CAGTCGAAACAGCCACTCGAACCCCGACCGCTGGATGAATCGGGGAGCCTGGCGAACCCGACCGGTCAACATGTCATACGCCGCTCCGATGCCGATCAGGGCAGCCGCGTCGAGTTCGCCCCTGACGTCGTCCATCCAGTATTCCTGCTTGGGGCTGGAGAGCCCGACCCACACGATGTCTGCACCGGAATCGTTGATCTGGTCGATCACATCGGAGCGCTCCTCCGGGGTGAGCGGCCGGAACGGTGGGCAGTACGTTCCCACGTTCTGAACTCCTGGGGCCTGTCGTTTGATCTCCTCGGCCAGCTCCTCGGCCACGCCCTCTGTTCCGCCGTAGTAGAAGAACTTCCAGCCCTTGGCTCCGGCCCGCTCAGTAACTGCCTGAATCAGGTCCGGTCCGTACACCCGGCTCATTTCCTTGGCTCCGGCCCACCGACCGCACCAGACCATGGGCATGCCATCGGGGGTCGTCAGGCCCGATCGGTTCTGGATCTCCCGAAACGTCTCGTCTTCTTGAGCCAGCATGACACCGTGGGCGTCTCGAACGCACACATACTCCCGTTCGCCCTGGGTGATCCATCGATCGATTTCATCGACCGCCGTTGGTAGGTCGAGCGTGCTCACGTGCACACCCAGCACATCGACGCGCTCTCTGGGATTCAAGGCCATCCCAGGAATCTAACGGTGCGGCGTACGGGAGGAAGTGATCTGATCGACCAGTTCTGAGAGCGGCCTCACCGATTCGCTGGTGAAGAGATCCCGGCACGTGGCGAATGCGGACTCCTGAAGCCGGTTCAGCCGGTCCACGTCGTCGATCATCGACATCACAACTTCGCCCAAATGAGCTTCGTCGTGTGCTTGCTCGACACCTTCGCCTGGGGCGAGTGGGAGGCTTGCGGCCGAGGTGTCCCCAGTGACCAGGGGAACCCGATGGAAAATGAAGTCGAGCGTCTTCATCTTGAAACCTCCGCCAACGGGCTCGTACACAACGCCGATCCTGCAATCGGCCAGCTCGGCATCGAAGTCGTCCACGTACCCCTCGAACCTCACCGTCGGGTACTGACTGGAGATCTCTGGCGGCGGCTGGTACCCGCCGGTGAAGACGACCACCTCGACGCCGGCGTCGATCGCCGGTGACAGGCCTCGAAGCGCCATGACCATATTGTCGACCTTGGCGCCCCAATAGAGGGTGCTGATCATCGCAATTCGGCGTGGTGTGGTCTCGTCGATGTGTCTGCTGCTACGCCGGGTTCCTCGATAGCTGGGAAGCGTGTGCACAATCGGGCCTTTCGTGCCGCGCTCCTCAAAGGTGGCAACGTCTGCCAGCGATATCGCACTCACCCCGTCGCATTCGTTGAGAAGTCGATCCTCGAACCGCCGGATTTTCTGCATGTCGATCCACAACGCAGGCTTGCGAATGCCAGTAGCAGCAGGGACCATTTTCGCCTTCACCAATGCTTCGTCGTTCTGTGAGACGTAGACCGAGGGAAGTGTTCCATCGATGATGTCGAGCGCACCACCGGCTCTCAAGTGATCGAACAGAACGATGTCAGGCTGGAACGCAGGGAGCGCACGACGGACCGCGTCGCTGTACTCGTCGTCCCAGACTTCCACCACCTTCACCGGAAGATGGTGCAACATTTTGCGCCACATCGGCGGCTGCCGGTGGGGCAGAAGTGTCCACTCCTCGGGTGGCGATTGTTCCGGCTCGGGCGTTCGGTTCCGTCCGATGGCGTGAATCTCGTGACCCATCTCCGCCAGAGCATTCATCATGTCGAGGCTGTAGCGGTACAGCCCTGAATCGGCCGGTAACAGATATTCGCCGGTGAGCCAGAGTATTCGGGCCATGCGTGTTCGGGTCCTCGTGGGTGCGTCGGGTGAAAAATAGTCCAATCGGACGATACCGGCAGGCAATGCGACACGATCCGAGGACGACGGGCCATTGTGCCTGTCACACTGGTGACTGTATGAACACCCAAGAATCGAGCGGCACGGCATCGCCTCTCACACTGATGGATCTCACCGTGAACATCTGCACGGTCGACCGGCCCGAGGCACTGCGTGCCGCAATCAAGAGTCTCCTGGAGACAACCCCGCCGGGCCCCACGTTGCAGCTGCTACTGAACGAGGCGTCTCCCGAGACCTGGCCGGCGGTGGAGGACCTTCTGCAACAATGGAAGGGCCCGGTCAATGTGATACGGATCGACGAGCGGGTTCCCGTCACCCAGTCACACCAGACCGCCCTCGATGCGGTGAAGACCCCGCTGGTGAACTTCATGGGAGACGACGATGTGGTTTTCGGCGATCGGTTCACCGAGGCCATCAAGATGTTCAACGACGTCAAGGATCTGAAGATGCTGGGATCTTGGGTGCACCGCGTGGGCGGCGACTTCGATGAGCCCGTCCGTATGGGAAAGATGGACGTCGGCCCGGTCACGCTGGAGGAATGGGAGTCCTATCGCTCCAACTCCACGCCGGTGCAGTACTGCTTTCCCGCAATCATCTTCGACACCGAAGCTGCTCGTGCGGCGGGTGGATTTCAGGAACGATTCGGGTCGGCGATGGACGCCGCCCTCAGCGGATACATCGGCCGCCAGTGGCCCAGCCTCACCCAGACGAGCCGTTTGTTCGGCTTCCGGATTCATGATGGTTCGGACAGCGCCAAGAACTTCGGCCATCAATTCGAGCGATACGAGTACTTCGAAGAGTGCCTTCGCTGCCTCGACCGAGGTGAGCCCGAACCGACCTTCGAGGTGTGGAAGCACGCCATGGATCAACGCCCGGTGTGGCGACGACTCGCCCACGATCGGATGGTTCAGAGCCGGCACATGTTCCGGCGATCGGGGGCGGCTCTGGTCGATAACAGAAAGGGCGACTTCGTCAAGTATGCAGCTCTGTCGTTCCTTGCGTGGCCGCCCCAGTTCTTCTCCAAGGTGATCGAGCAGCGCGGCCGGGCCGATCGCTGATGGCGGAGCCCGAGGTCGAGCCGAGGCCGTCTTCTTCGGGCAACGACCCCGAATTCAAGAACCAGGTGATGCGGGGCAGCGTGCAGCTTCTCCTGCGTCAGGGCGTCGGCAACGTCATCCGGGTCGTTGGCGTGTTCGCCATGATCGGGCTGCTGGGAGTTGAAGCGTACGGCGCGTACGTCATACCGATTTCGATCGCCGTTCCTTCGGGCCTTCTGCTCCAGCTCGGAATCCCCACCTACCTCACCCGGCGGGCTGATGAACCCTCGAAGAAGGCGTTCGACCTGGTGGCCACCCACAATGGCGTAGTAGGTGCCCTGTTGGTTGTGCTGGCGGGAGTGTTGCTCGGGGTCGGGTCCCAGGCGGAAAACAACGTCGTTCTTGCCGGATCGGGCGTCGCTCTTGCGCTGGCGATCGACCTCCAAGGGATCGCCTCCAGGGTCAAGATGGATCGGGAGCTCCGGTTCGGCGAGAGAGGTCTGGTCGAGGTCGCTGCCGATTTCGTCTTCTACGGCGTCGCGATCCCGCTCGCCATCTTCGACTTCGGATTCGCTGCACCGGTCATCGGACAGATCGCGATGAGCTCGACCATGGCTGGAGGGCTCCTGTGGCGAGCCGGGTACCGGCCCAGGTTGAACCTCGATCTGCGCCGCTGGCGACGGGAGATCCGACGGGGCTATCCGTATGCGCTGTACGACGCCAGCATCCATGCCTTCGACTCGTCGCTCACCATCATTGCCGGAGCGGCCCTCGGTACCGCCGGTTCGGGTGTCGTAGGTGCAGCCCAACGTCTCGCAAACCGCACCGCGGTTCTCAGGGTTGCCGTCGACCAAGTGGCGATGGCGAGCTTGGCCAAGGTGCAGAACGACACCGCTCGATTGCGTCGGGCTCACAGCCAGGGCGTCCTGCTGCACCTTCTGAGCACAGGCGTGATCATCGCCGGAGTGGCGTTTGCGGCTCCGCTGTTCCTGCCGCTCGTCATCAACACCGCCGACAGCGAATGGGGTCCGGCACTTCCGGTGCTCGGCCTTCTGTGCTTGTTTCAGTTGATCTCGGTGAGCTTCGACCTGCACGGCAACGTCCTCCGGGTGACCGAACAACCAAACCGGGCGACGTTTCAGCGGATCCTTCAACTCGTCATAGCGGTGATGGTTGCCGTCCCGTTGACGTATGTCTTCGACGAGATCGGTCTCGGTCTTGCCGCAGTGGCCTCCACGATCAGCTTTCTGACCCTCGAAGGTCCCGTGCGGCGGATCTTCATCCCCACGTACCGTCGCTACGTGCCCTGGATCTTTGCGCTGGCCCCTGCCAGCTTCACCGCATTCTTGCCCAGCAACGCCTGGCTGCCGCTTCTCTTCGTGCCGGCCGCGTTGCTGCTCGCGATACCGGCCTACCGGAACGATGTTGTCGACCAGGGCCGTCAGGCCGTCAATTCGATCCTTCGACGCTGATGGAACTCAGGGGCGTACGGGGTTGGGCTTGCTCGACGTCGCTCGCCCGACCAGCCCGTCGATCGCGTCGGAGAGAGGTCGCAGCGACTCTACGGTGAACAGGTGTTCGCAGGCTTCGAACGCGGCGTTCTGCAGACTGTTCAGCTTGGGGAAGTCGTCGACGACAGCGCCGACGGTGGAAGCAAGATCAAGATGGGACTCGACCTCGAGAACCGATGACCCCGGGCTCAGGGGCAATCCGGCCACCGATCCCGTTCCGGTTACCAGCGGAACCCGGCGAAAGACGAAGTCCAACGTCTTCATCTTGAACCCTCCGCCGACGGGTTCATACACAACACCAACCCGGGACTTTGCGAGCGCGTCGTTGAGGTCGGGGACGAACTCGTGAAACGTGACGGCGGGGAACCTGCGCATCAACTCCGATGGAGGAAGGTAGCCGCCGGTGAAGACTTCGATGTCGATGTTCTGCTGCAGCAGCGGCGCCAAGCCCTCGAGCGCCAGTTCCATGTTGTCGATCTTGGCCCCCCAGAAAAGGGTGCTGATTACCGAAACCCGCCGTGGCGTGTTGGCATCGATCGTCCGGGTTTTGAGCCGATCACCACGATGCATGGGAAGGGACTCGACAACCCACGGCGCGCCGCGAGCCCGGAACTGGTCGGCATCGGGGCCGGAGATGGCACTGGTGAGGTGACAATCGTTGAGGAGTTTGTCCTCGAACCGCCCCATCTTTGCAAGGTCGATGCCCAGGGCGATCCGGCGGAGCCCCCGGGCGGTCGCGATCATTCGGGCCCGAACGGCGGTCTCGTCGTTGTGCGAGAGATGCACGACCGGCAGGGTGTCGGGCAGACAGGAGAGTGCAGCCCCGGATCGAAGATGGTCGATCACGGCCAGGTCGTATCCGGGGGCGAGTTCACGAACCTTTCGTGCCATCGTCCGATCCCAGATCTCTGCGACTTTTGCGGGCCGATGACTCAGCATCTTCAGGCCCATGGGGGGCGATCGGTGGGGGAGCAGAGTCCAGGCAGGGTCGGTGATCGGGTTGTTCGGGTGACGATCGCGGCCCAGGAAGTGAATGTCATGCCCGTGGTCGACAAGACCGGAGGCAACGTCGCTGCTGTACCGATACATGCCGTTGTCCACGGGGTGGAAGTATTCACCTGTGATCCAGAGGATCTTCGCCATGGTCATTTCTCGGCACGTTGAGCGAATGACCTGAGGTCTAGTGAGCCCGTTCCGGCCGTGTATGGCTCAGTTGCGAAGCAGGGAACGGTAGTGGTGCACCATGGCCTGGGCTCGGGCCGGCCACGTGTTGTTCGCTCCCGCCTGCAAGGAAGCGACGCCCATCGCAACTCGGCGGTCACGGTCACCGGCGAGCTCGATCAGCGCCTTGGCGATGTCGTCGGTTGATTGTGCAGTGTTCGTTGCCGGGACCTGAACGGCCCACTCCGGCGAGGTGATGGTGCCGGGACCCTGGTGGTTGATGACGATCGCGGGCATTCCGTGGGCAGATGCCGAGTGGAGGGGAGCGCTCCCGTTGTCGCGAACACTGTTGAAGAGCAGCACATCGTGGGAGGCGAATGCGTCGTCGATCGCATCCTGATCAGACCAGCCATGGTCGATCAGAGTTCCCGATTCGATCATCTCTTCGATCACGTCGGCCACCACATGGCGGTGCTCTCCGTCGCCCATGAGCGTCATCCGAATGTCGGCGTGTTCCGCAGCGGTCCTGACCGCGTCGAGCGCCATGCCGAGCGCCTTTCGTTCCATGATGCGGCTCATCCACAACACGCGCAGCGGACCGTTGGTTGACTGCGCAACGGGTTCGGTTCGGAGTTCGCCCGGGTCGACGCCATCGTCCAGCATGATTTGCACGTCGGGCGCTCCCATCGACGCCAGCACGGATTGGGTTTCGGGGTTCGAAGCCAGTATGAGATCTGCGTTCCGGACCAACGACCGGCTGACAGGATTGAAACTGACCGCCTTGACCAACCGATTCCGAATCTGCTCGTAGCGCCAGCTGGTGGAGAAACAGGCTGAGTAGCCCGGATCGCTGGTCGTTCCGCCGCCCACGGGTCCGAGCACGAACGGAGCATCGATCTTCACGAGCTGGGTTCCGTGGTGGATGCTGGCCCAAGAAAGGTGATGGACCAGGTCGAAGGGCTCGGTGCTGTGGTGGGCACGAGCCGCCTTCAACGCTCGACGTTGCCAACCCTGGTAGTCCAGCGCAGTGTAGATGACCACCGGAAGGCGGCGCGACAACCGCGGTGGGTCCACCGCAATGAACTCCGGTTTGATCTCGTCCCGGATCGTCGGCGGCAACTGCGCGGTTCGGGGGTCGATCGGGGCGGTCGGGTCCTCGCGGTTGATCAGGGCCGTCACCTTCACACCGGCCTCGGCGAGATGCACGATCCACTGCCACGTCATCCGTGCCTCCGATCCGCCACTGGGCGAACACGAATGGCACACCAGAAGGGCTCTAAGTGGCCGAGAAGATGCCGATGGATCCATGTGGGCGGAGACTTTCGTGGTACGAGACGGATCGAGCAGTCTGCTCGTGTGCTGCTGGGATTGGACTTCAGGTCCGTTCCTTGGGTGAGACTACCCAAAAATCCCTCAACCGAATTTGAACTATGCCGATGTACGTACATGCCCCTGAGTGCCCGCCGGTCAGGCCGACTTTGCCGCGTCATCGCGATCGCTGCAGTTCTTGCTCTGCTTTCTGCAGCATGTTCGACCCGCGAGAGCGGCGAAGGACCTGATGTTGACGGCGCAGCGGTGTTGGGAGCTGCATCAGCCCCAGCAGGGAAGTATGTGTCTCCCAACGGCGACAACAACAATCCGGGTACGTCGCCAGATCAACCCTTCCGGACAGTGGCGCATGCAGTCAAGCAACTGAACCCCGGCGACACCCTCTATGTGATGGAGGGCGAGTTCTTCGAGAACGAACGGGTTGATTCTGCGGTTGTGGTCAACCGGTCGGGACGGCCCGATGCCTGGATCACAATCACGGCACAGCCGGGCGCAACGCCGGTGTTGAGGAGCAACCAGTCCAACGGCATCAAGGTTGAGGGTGCAAGCTACGTTGAGATCTCGAACCTTGAACTCATCGGCAATCCCAACGGCGGGACATCGAGCTATTCGGGTGCGGGAATCAACGTCGATGCCATTTATGGGCCGGCCAAGAACCACCATGTCCGGGTTCTGAACAACCGGATCTCAGGCTTCGGTGCGGGAGGGATCCCCGTCACCGGCTCCAGCCATGTCGAGATTCGCAACAACATCGTTCACAACGTGGCCGAGGTCGAGTGGAGCCAGCACAGCGGCATCTCCATTCTGGAGAGCTTCAACATGGGGTTCGGAAACGACAGCAGCGGCTACTCCAACTACATCACCGGAAATGTGGTGTACCAGGTAGAGAACAAGGTGAGGGACCGGCACGGACGATTCACCGATGGAAACTGCATCATCATGGATCGGACCAAGATCAACAACTACAGCGGCCGAACGCTCATCGCCAACAACATCTGCCTCGACAACGGCGGCAGAGGAATACAGATCTTCGAATCGAAGCATGTGGATGTGGTGAACAACACCGTCTACCACAACCTGAAGACCTCCGAGATCGCAAGTTCGGGCGGTGAGCTCGGAGCTTTCTATTCGAGCGATGTCGAGTTCGCCAACAATCTGGTGTTCGCCCGCAACGGCCTGAAGCCCGCCCGAACCTTCGACTCCAGCAACATCCGATTTGCGAAGAACCTTTATGTCGCCGACACGGCGCCCGAGTACAACGGAGCATCCAACGACGATCGTCGCGTGGCCCCGGGCACGCCGGTGGTCAACAGCCCGTCGACCAACCCCAACCCGTCGAACTTCAAGCTCAAGACCTCATCACCTGCCATCAATGCTGGCACCAACAAGTTCAACGGCGTGATGTCGAAAGACTTCGTCGGAGCGTCCCGCGTGGCTGGCGGAGTCATCGACCTCGGCGCACTGGAGTCGTCGAGTTCGGCGCCGGCACCAACTACCGTTCCACCGACGACCTCCAAGCCGACCACCACCAAGCCGCCGACGACCCAACCTCCAGCCACGACATCATCGCCGACCGTTGCGCCGTCGACGACCGTCGGCGATTCGGCAACGACGACCGGGCCGACGTCGAGCCCCACGACAGCATCGGGAAGCTCAGCCACAACAGCCTCAACTGCGGTACCCCGTCCACCCACGACCGAGGGTCTCTCCGACAGCGAACCACAGAGCTCGTCGACGTCCGCGCCCACCTCGGTAGCCGATGAGAACTCGAGCGAGACCAGCCCGGCAGAGTTGGGTTCGTCAACCTCCACCACTGCCCCTTCGCCAGAGTCGGAAAGCAGAGTCTCGCCAGCGGCGGCCACCGTGCCGACAACGGAGAACACGGTGACGTTCCCTGACGATGATTGGGACTGGTTCGAGTCCGAGGACTTCAACGCCGGCAGTCCTGGCGGCGGTGCATTCGGGACCGGTGCGGCGACGCCTCCTGCCACCGAAGAAGACTCGAAGTCGGGCAGCTTCTCCGACGTCCAGCCGAGTCCCGCCGATGGTGCCAGCGACTCGGACATCGAGTCGGCTGCTCCTGAGGTTCTTGCGTTCGACAGTGAACCCATTTCGCAGCCCCCAATTCCATTGGAGATACCCCTGTCCGCGATCATCGCTCTTTGCCTTGTTGCCTCGTACTATCGGCCTAGATGGACCGAGCAGCAACTGGGATGACGACTCAGGTGCGCTTGGGAACCACCAAGTAGCCTGGGCTGTTGATCACGCCAAAATGCGGCAAGCTTGGCGAATCGCCGAATCACCCGAAAGAACCTGATGGTCCCCGACAACAACTTCGTTCAAGACGACGTCACTACCCTCGAGGACTACCTGGCTGCCATCCGCAACCGGAAGTGGATCGTGGCGGCGTCGGCGTTGCTGTTGTTCGCGCTGGCTTTCCTTGCAACGTCGGGTGGCGAAAGCAAGTACACCGCATCGGGTGAAATCGAAGTCGGGTTGAGCCCGACGGACAGCCCCAACGGCACTCCGGTCTTTGGCAATCTCGAGCTGGAGCGATCACGGCTCATCGGCAACGCGATCTCCAGCGACGTAGCCGAGGAGCTGCGCCGACAGGGCTACACGGTCTCTGCCGCAGAGCTCCGCTTCGAGGTTGACGTGTCCTATATTCCCCAAAGCCAGCGCCTCGATCTCAGCTACTCCTCCGTCGATCCTCAGTTCGCCGCCGACGCCGTCAACACATTCATCGGAACCTACGTCGATACCCGCCAGCAGGCGGCAGAGGACTGGTACGACGTCCGCATCGCGGCCCTGGAGACGCAGATCGCGGCAGACATCGAAGCGCAGAAAGCCCTCGAGAGCAGACGGGCTGCACTGGTCATCGACCGTGATCGCACCGGAAACACCGCCGCCCAGATAGCTCAGGCCCAAGACGAGATATCGGTCGTGGCTACCGAGATCAACGCACTCGCGACCGAGATCCGCGTGGCCACTACCGAACTCAACCAGCGACGTTTGGCCCGCACCTCCCTGGGTAGCGCCGCCAGCGTTCTGCTCGCCGCCGACGTACCCGCCAGTCCAGACGGCATTCCCCGGACCTTCGTTCTGGCCAGTTCCCTGATCGCCGGTTTGCTGTTCGGCACCGCTGCGGCCTTCCTGGTCGAGCGTCTCGACACCACTGCGAGAGACGAGAACGACGTGGCCCTCGCCCTCGGCACTCGGGTCTTGGCTTCCGTGCCGGCCTTCCCTCTCGGCAACCGCAGTGGGACCAGTGCTGCCATCATGCTCAGCGAAGAGCGAAAGCCTCGGTTGGCTATCTCGCGAGAGGCGTTCCGCCGCTTGCGTTCCAGTATTCAGTTTGCCTCAGCCTCGACCGGGGCCGAAGTATTCCTGTTCACCTCCGCATTTCCTGGAGAGGGAAAATCGGTTGCGTCGGCCAACCTGGCCCTCGCGCTCGCCCAGTCGGGCAAACACGTAGCGCTGGTCTCTGCCGACATGCGGCGTCCGACCCTGGAACGGATCCTTGGTATCCCGAACCACGAGGGCCTTTCAGACTTCCTCGGTGGCCGAAGCGAAATGGAGTTGAAGTCAGTCGACGGCGTGGAGAACCTCTGGTTCGTGCCCGCTGGTCCGCCTCCGGCCAACCCGGGTGAGCTGCTCGGGTCCGTACAGTTCGAAACGCTCATCAAGGAACTTCGAACGATGGCGTCGTATGTTCTGATCGACAGCCCGCCCGTTCTGAGCACAGCCGACGCCGCAACCGCTGCGACCTACGCTGACGGAGTCGTCGTCGTCGTCGACAGTCGACGGACCGAGACGCCGGATCTCTTGAAGGTTCGTGACGAGCTTGACCGTGCCGGATCCAAGATTGTCGGCGCCGTCGTCAACCGGACACGAGCCCGGCGAGGACTGTTCAGTCGTCGGGACGCCTATGCCTATTACGAAACAGGCCAGTCCTAGTCGGTCATGGCAATCGCCGTCCGAGATGAGTCGCCCACGCCGGTCGGGCTGACCGAGGCGCAAGCCAATTGGCGCCAGAGTGCGGCCTACCGCTCGCGGCCACGTTTCCTCGAACAACTCGTGGGCATGATCGCGCTGACCGTGCTCACCACCGGCCTACCGACCGAGTGGTTCGTCGTGATCGACGGTGACCTTTATGCCTCAGTGAACGTCGGCGGGCCCCTGGTCATCGTGGTCTTCACCGTGCTCATCGGAACACTACTGGTCTTCTCGATGAAGCGGCCCAAGGCCATGTTCTACCTCCTGGTGTGTGACCTCGCGCTCGTCGGGTTCTCGCTCCTGATCTTGTTCTCGCCGCTGTGGTCAGTCGACTTCGCAACTTCGGTTCGGCGTTCGGTCGCTTTGACGCTGGTCACCTTGCTCGGGATCTACTTCGTGGCGCGGTACAGCCTCGAACAGTTGATCAACCGTCTCGCCATCGTGTTCTTCATTGCGATGGTGCTCAACGTCATCTGGGTCAATGTCCTTCCCCAGTACGGAAAGAGCATCCTCGGGGATGACTTCCTGGGGATCACCACCAATCGAAACACCCTGGGTCAGCAGGCGGTGCTGGGATGCCTCGTGATGGTCTTCGCGTTCCGGTCGCGAAACCATCGGATCATTGCGGTGTTCGGATTTCTCGGATCGGCCTATCTCGTGCTCGGAACGAACTCCAAGACGTCGCTGGCATCTCTCATCCTTCTGGGCCTGCTCCTGATCGTCTTCTCCACGTTCCGAGCCCGCAAGCAGCTCTTTGGCGCCGTGATCGTCAGCGAAGTGACCGCTGGCTTGTTTGGCCTGCTGATCGCTACCGCCAACCTGGTATTCATCACCGATCTGCTCGACCGCGACATCACACTGACCGGTCGGACCGTGCTCTGGGAACACCTGCTGGAACCGATCTCGGAGAAGCCGATCCTGGGCCACGGCTGGGAAGCGTTCTGGGGCGGCTGGGGTTCCCCGGCTCACGAGATCTGGTTGAAGAACAGTTGGTTCCCTCCGACCGCCCACAACGCACCTCTGGAATACCTGCTGGCCCTCGGTGCGGTGGGACTCACCATCTGGACGATCATGATGACGCGCGGACTTTGGCGTTCCATCCACTATCTGCGGGACCGCCCCGGAATCGCAGGATTGTTTCCGATCGCCATCTTCTCCTACGCACTTCTCTACTCGATCACCGAGGCCGGGGTTGTGCGACGCGGGATCGACTGGATGCTCGTCGTC
>JBLYYW010000390.1:0-15201 GCA_048550155.1 Acidimicrobiales bacterium
AAGAAACAGATGTGTCGGGCCGAGCAACGGCAGATCGACGGTCCCGAGGTCAATTAGGAACGGATGCACGTCAGGAGTCTACCTCGGCGGTCTCCGCCCGGGGTTGGGGCCGGAACGCCGAGATCAGGAGCAGGATCCGATCCACAAACACAAGGACGTGCTTGCCCACACGGTCGCAGTGACCAGCAAAACCCCGCCAGATCCGGTCATCCGGTTGGCTGCGCTGTTTCACGACATCGGCAAGCCGGCCACCCGATCCTTCGACCACGGCGGCGTGACATTTCGACACCACGAAGCGGTCGGGGCCAAGATCACCAAGAAACGCCTGCGGGCGCTCGAGTTCGATCGCTCGACCGTCAAAGATGTTGCCGAGCTGGTGCGGTTGTCCGGCCGGTTCAAAGGGTACGCCGATGGGTGGAGTGACTCGGCGGTTCGTCGCTACGCTCGCGACGCGGGCCATCTGCTCGGACAGCTCAACCAGCTCGTCCGGTGCGATTGCACCACCAGAAACCGGGCCAAGGAAGCCAGGCTGATGGCCCACATCGATGAGCTGGAAGAACGGATCGTCGAACTCGCCCGAGCCGATGCCAAGGCCCGTGAGCGCCCGCAGATGGATGGCAACGAAGTCATGGAATACCTCGGCCTGTCCGGTGGTCCGATGGTGGGCAAGGCGCTGACGTTTCTTCTGGAGTTGAAACGATCCGAAGGCGAGCTCCCCCAACGCGAGGTGGAACATCGGCTCGACGCGTGGTGGGTCAAGAACAAACCGTGACGGCCGGTCGCTTCGAGGACGAGGTCCGGCGGGTTCTCGACGCAACGACACCGGGCGACGTGCTCACCTACGGCGAGGTGGCCTCCGAAGCCGGGTTTCCCGGGGCGGCCCGAGCGGTTGGCAATCTCCTGCGGGTCGGTGAAGGTATGCCCTGGTGGCGAGTGGTCGCCGCTTCGGGCCGGCTCAACCCCAGCGATCCTCACGAACACGCCCAGCGGCTGCGGGCCGAAGGTCATCGAGTGGAGCCGAACGCGGCGGGTCAGCTCAGAATCGTTCAGTAGCCGAAGAACCGTCGGGTTCCGGCAGTGATCGCGCTCACGAGGCGGCGCTGGTTGGCAGGCATCTCGTCTTCCCAGGCGTCATCGAGTCGGAGTTGAACGTTTGCATTGCCGAACCGCATCGGGTTGCCGGCGGCGGAGTGCATGGGAGTAGACAACAGACCGGACGATCCATCGAAGACGCCGTCGGGGAGTATCGGCGGATCGATCCCGGCGAAGCTGCAGACCTTGTCCAGCGTCCCCAGCGAGTCGGCCAGGAAATCCTCGTAGCGCAGCCTCATCGTTGGGATACCGATGCGTTCCAACCGTGCGAAGCCCAGGTTGTCCGTTACCCAGCGCCCGGCGGTGCGGGCCGGGTTGTAGCGGGGCATGGAAGTCATCTCCCCACCGGTCGCTTCAGGTCGGGCGATCTCCTTGGTCCAAGAGTACGCCACGCCGCGTGGATCGCGTACCACATGAAGAATCCGCACATCGAGTCGATCGTCCAATGCGTACAGTGCGGCCGAACTGAGGTGCTTGGACGAGTCGATCACAATGTCGGCTCCGGTCTGTTCCTTGGCCACCGCTCCGGCAGCGGAAACAACCGAACCGATCAGGTCGAGATACTCGCGGTGGGTGCGCGGGATCGTTCCCGTCTGGTGGGCCCGGATCATCTGAGGCAGTCGGCGAGTCCGGTCGATGTCCCACCGCTGCTCGATCACCTGGTCGGTGTCGACTTCTGACCAGCTGCCAAACGCTATGCGCCCAACCTCGGTCCAGAACTGACAGTCGTGAAACGGGTCCCCACATCCACACAGCTCGTTGTCCCGAAGCCCACGCTCCCAGATGTGCACGCTCTCACCGATGGCGAAGGTGGTCGAGTACTCGTTGAGCAGCCGCTCGATCAGAGTGCTGCCCGAGCGGCCGAGGCCCCCGATGAACAGGACCTGCTGTTTCACTGCCATCCCATCGGCCGTCCCAGCAGCTCCTCGACGGCTGCGATGCTGGGAGAAAGAGTCTGATGCAGCCGGTCGTGCTGGTCCTGTGGAAGTGCGGTGTCGGCCCGCTTGTTCCAGGCGGCGAAATCGGCCGGGGTGAACGAGTCAAGCTCGAGGAAATCGGTCACCTGCTGGTAGACCGCTCCCGGATCGTCGTACATGTCCTCGCTGCGCAGCACGAGCAGTTGATGACCAGGCCAGTGATTCATCCATCGAGCGAGACCGCGTTCGTAGCGACCTTGATCGACATAGCTGAAATGCTGGTGAGCGAAGCTCACATAACCGGGCTCGGCGATGATCCGATCCTCCTCCCCGGCGATGCGATCGGCTTCAGCATCCAGGGCGTCGGGAAACGGGAGCCACTCGACCCCGTTGCGAGTCCGCTCCCCCCAATGTCCGAAGGCTCGATCGACCGGGTTGCGAAGCAGGGCGATCACCTTGGCGGCAGGTGCGTACGCCCTGGCCCGTACCGGTGCCAGCGGGTGGTGCAAGTAGTACGGAACCGCCTCACCGACAATCTTGCCGGTGGCCTTGAGCGAGGCCGCCGCGGGGAAGTGGGATCGGTACCAATCTGCCCCCCGGTGATAGTTGACATCGAAGTAGTAGGTGCCCTTTCGGGTCTCCCGGGCGGGAAAGAGTGAGGCCACCTGCGGGTGTTCCAAGACCCATCGGGCCAGCGAGGTGCTACCTCCACGCTTGGTGCCGATGATCAGGTAGTCGGGTTTGGCTCGCAGCGAACCGGTCGCCGAACCGACACGTCGAGCGCCGCCGAGGACTCGACCCTTGAGTTGGTCGGGCAGCCCGTCACGCGTTCGGACCGGGCCACCGTACGGACTCAGCTGGGGGAGGGCATCAGGCGGCTGGGGCCCTCCGAACCTCGGCTCGTTCATGCGTGGATCGGTCCGTCGTGGGTTGACAGCGACACCGGCGGACGACCCAGGCGGACGGCAAGAAACTCCGCTGCCATGGCCACTGCGGTTTCAGCCGGTGATCGCGAGCCGAGGTCGAGGCCGAGGGGCCCGTGGATGCGCGAACGGTCCGTGTACCCGAGCGCCTCCAACCGCTCGTTCCGCCGTGCCTGCGTAGTCCGAGCTCCCATCGAGCCGATATAACCAGCCGCCCCGTCGAGAGCGGCGGCCAGAACGGCCACGTCGACCTCGGGATCATGACTCAGCACGAGGACAGCATCGGCGGGGGAGGCGTGAGTGCAGAACTCGGTCGCTGTGCCGGCATCGTCGACGAACGTCACATCCCAACCCAAGAGCGCGCCCTGCGCCCCAAAGGCCTCCGCCATCGGACCGTCCCCCACGATGAGCGCTCGGGTGGTGGGGATCGCTGCGGAAAACACGACGGGAGTCCCCTGGACGTCGATCACTGCGGTATCCGATTGGCCTTGGCGCAACAGGCGGCGGGCATGTTGAGCTGCCTCGTCGGTGGCCGTGGTGCTCCATAGGCTTCCGGCGGTACCTGATGGGCTGACAGCCAGGTCGGTGCCCGAACCGTCTACAGCGGCCATGAGCACGACCGGTTCTGCTGCAGCGAACCACTGAGCCGTCTGATCTGGCAGATCGGCGATCGGACTGAGCATCAGGGTTGCGTTGCCTCCGCACAACAGTCCAGCAGCTACCGCGTCACCTTCGGCAACATGAACCTCGATGACCTGTCGGTCCGGGCCGGCGTCAACGATGAGCTGGTCAACGATGCCGCCCAGCACCGACCCAGCCACGGTCATGGCGCCGTCGGCTCCGCGAATCACCACAGCGCCATCGGTGTTCTGTCGCACTCCGATTCTTTGGATCTCGACGATCCGGACCAGCGTCCCGGCCTCAGGTCGGAGCAAACCAAGACTTTCTCTTACCCGTTCCATGAACACAGGATGCCTTTGAGCGATACTCTTTGCGCCGTGGGTTTGATATGCAGCCGCATCGGGTGCCGGGAAAAAGCAGCCGCAAGTCTTCAGTTCGACGCTGAACGTTCAACTGCAATCCTCATCGATCTCACCCATGCCCGCAACGGGATGCCTTTGTGCGAGCGGCATGCGTCGTCTCGCACCGCCCCGGTCGGCTGGCAGATGGTCGATCGGCGTACCGGTGCCCGGCAGATGGAGATCTGGTCGGCTGAAGACGAGGCCCGGCCGGCGCCGGAGTTTGCGGCCCCAACTGAGCGGCCCGCAACACGACGTCCTGTCGATGAGGTTCGCGCCGAAGCAACGGGTCCAGCGGCGTCATCACCACACCCCTCTCAGGAGGCGGCGCCGACCGAACGTCCAGCGGCGCGCCGTCCTGAGCCCGACCCTGAGCCGGCCGCCGCAACCAAGGCCGAGGACGGTCCGGATGAAACTGGCTTTCACTGGCCCAAGCATGGTGACGAGCACGACGAGGCCGAGGACGAAAAGGAAGGGCTCGCCGCTGACAGCCCACTGCTGTCGCGGGCGTTCAGAGCCGCCAAGTAGCGCTACCTCGTCCCGTCTCCAGGACTCTCGGGCTGGTGGTGACGTTTGTGAACTACTCGGCGAACGCGTCGAGCGGAGGGCACGAACACTGTAGGTTCCGGTCGCCGTGTGCGTTGTCGATTCGGCCAACGGGCGGGAAGTACTTGTCGCGGTCCATTCCCGGGAGCGGGAAGGCAGCCTCGGCCCGTCGGTAGGGCCGAACCCAGTCGTCGCCGAGAACATCGGCTGCGGTGTGAGGCGCATGCCGCAACACGCTGTCCTCGATACTGACATCGCCGCTGCCGATGGCTGCAATCTCGTTGGCAATGCCGATCATGGCATCGCAGAACCGGTCCAGCTCCGCCAGGCTTTCGCTCTCGGTCGGTTCGATCATCAGGGTCCCGGCGACGGGGAAGCTCATGGTCGGAGCGTGGAATCCATAATCGGCGAGTCGTTTCGCGATGTCGTCCACGTCGATGCCTGTGCTCTCGTGCAACGGACGGATGTCGATGATGCACTCGTGGGCTACCAGCCCGCCGGGGCCGGTGTAGAGGATCGGGTAATGCTCCCGGAGACGGGAGGCGATGTAGTTGGCTGCTAGGACGGCGCCCTCGGTGGCTCGACGAAGACCCTCGGGGCCCATCATCCGGATGTACATCCATGAGATGGGCAGGATTCCTGCTGATCCATAGGCCGCACCCGACACCCGACGTTGAACCTCGGAGGGGTCGGCCACATCGACCTGGGGCAGGAAGGGTATGAGGTGTTCCCCGACCCCGATGGGTCCGACGCCCGGACCGCCACCACCGTGGGGGATACAGAACGTCTTGTGAAGATTGAGATGGCTCACATCGGACCCGAAGGATCCAGGCTGAGCCACACCGACGAGGGCGTTGAGGTTGGCACCATCGGTGTACACCTGCCCTCCGGCGTCATGGACCAACTGGCACACCTCGACGACGGTGTGTTCGTACACGCCGTGTGTGCTGGGGTAGGTGATCATGAGAGCGGCGAGGTTGTCGCCGTGCTCGGCGATCTTGGCCCGGAGGTCGTCGAGGTCGATGTCGCCGCGGTCGTTGCAGGCGACCACGATGACCTTCATGCCCGCCATGACCGCCGATGCGGCATTGGTGCCGTGGGCGCTCTGGGGGATCAGACACACCGTTCGATGACCCTCACCGCGGGCGTCTTGCCATCCCTTGATGGCCAACAGGCCGGCGTACTCGCCCTGGCTGCCGGCATTGGGTTGCAGGCTGATGGCGTCGTAGCCGGTGATGGCTGCCAGGTCGGCTTCGAGTTCGTTGATCAGCCGGGTGTAGCCAGCGGTCTGGTCGGCTGGGGCAAAGGGATGGATGTTGGCGAACTCCGCCCAGGTGATCGGCTCCATCTCGGAGGCGGCATTCAGCTTCATCGTGCACGAGCCCAACGGAATCATGGTCCGGTCCAGAGCGAGATCGCGGTCGGCCAGGCGTCGGAGCCAGCGCAGCATCTCGTGTTCGCTTTGGAACCGGTGGAAACGGTCGTCGCTCAAAAAGGCTGAGGTGCGTCGCAACGACTCCGGGATCCCGGTTGATGCACCAGCTTGGGGCTGGACTCCGAATGCGTCGAGAAGGTCCTTGACGGTGCCCTCCGAACTGGTCTCGTCGAAACTCACACAGATCTGTGAGTCGCTGAGACGTCGGATGTTGATGTGTTTGGCAGCGGCCGCGGCGACCATGTGGTCGGCATCACCGGAGACGGTCACGGTGTCGAAATAGGTGGTTGAACACTCTCGGCCTGCTTCGGCCATAGATGTTCGGAAGGTAGAGGCAAGTGTGGTGATTCGATCCGCGATGGCTTTGAGCCCGTCGGGGCCGTGCCAACAGGCGTAGGCGGCGGCCACATTGGCCAACAGTGCCTGGGCCGTGCAGATGTTCGACGTCGCCTTGTCCCTGCGGATGTGTTGCTCCCGGGTCTGAAGTGCGAGCCGATAGGCGGGGTCGCCGTGGCTGTCGACGCTGACGCCTACGAGGCGTCCCGGGAGTGATCGGGCATGCTTCTCCTTGGTTGCCATAAAGCCGGCGTGCGGGCCACCAAACCCCATCGGGACGCCGAAGCGTTGCGCGCTGCCGACCACCACGTCTGCTCCGACCTCGCCGGGGGGAACGCCGAGCGTGCAGTAGAACAGGTCCGTGGTCACTGCCGCGGTGGCTTTTGCGTCGTGCAACGATTGGATGATCGGGGCAAGATCTGTGATGGCACCTGACGATCCGGGCTGAGCGAGCAGTGCGCCATACACCTGGTCGGCGACGAGATCGGTGGCCGGATCGCCGATTGTGATGTCGATGCCGAGTGGCGCAGCCCGGGTGAGACAGACGGCGATGGTCTGCGGGTGACAGTCGCTGTCGACGAAGAAGCCAGTCCGCTTGGTCCGGTCCAGTCGGCGCAGCATGGTCATCGCTTCGGCCGCAGCCGTGGACTCGTCCAGCAACGATGCGTTTGCGAGTTCGCAGCCTGTGAGGTCGGCGATCATGGTTTGAAACACGATCAACATTTCGAGCCGCCCCTGGCTGATCTCGGGCTGGTAGGGGGTGTACGCGGTGTACCACGCCGGGTTCTCGATCATGTTGCGCCGGATCACGGCCGGCGTGACGGTGTCATTCCAACCCTGACCGATGAGGGAGGTGAAGACCTTGTTCTGTTGGGCCAGTTCTCTCATCGCGGCCAGTGCTTCGGTCTCCGACATGGCGGGCGGAACCCGCAGCTTCTCCTCGATGTGGATGTCGTCGGGCACGGCGTCTTCGAGGAGATCTGACGCCGACTCGTATCCGAGTCCGGCCAGCATCTTGGCCTGGTCGTCGTCGGTGAGGCTGATGTGGCGGTCGGCGAATGAGTGGTGGGACATGTCAGGCTCCTCGGTGAAAGCGGTGGGGGGTGAAGGGAAGGGATACGACGGTGCAGGTGACGTCGTTCCCTCGTACGTCGGCGATGAGCTCGGTGCCAATTGCCGACAATTCCGGTGGGACATACCCCATCGCGACCGGGGCCTGCACGGTGGGGCCGAACCCTCCGCTGGACACCACACCACATGACTCGGTGCTCTCCGGTGCGCGCAACGTGGACCCGTCCCGGACGGGTCGGCGTCCTTGCGGGGCCAGGCCGACCCGGATCCGTGACGGTCCCTCGGCCCACTCTCGCAGAACTCGTTCTGCACCGGGAAAGTCTCCGGCTTCACGACGTCGTTTGGGGATGGTCCAGCGCAGGTCGGCCTCAACCGGTGAGATGGTGGTGTCGAGGTCATTGCCGTAGAGGCACAGCCCGGCTTCGAGGCGAAGTGTGTCGCGGGCACCGAGTCCGGCCGGCCTGACCCGATCATCGGCGAGCAACAGCCGGGCCAGATCTTCGGCGTTTTCGGTGTCGACGGCGATTTCGAATCCGTCCTCTCCGGTGTACCCAGCTCGGAACGCGGCCGCTTGTATCCCGTCCAGTTCGGTCATTCGGGCATCCAGGAAGACGGTGTCGTTCAACGCCGGATCATGCCCGATCACGACATCTGCCGCCTCGGGGCCCTGTAGGGCGATGAGCGCGATGTCGGGCCGAGGTCGCACATCGATCCCCTCCAGCCGTTCGGTGAGGTGAGGGATGTCCACATGGGCGCGAGATGCGTTGACGACCAGCGAGAAGTGAGCACCCCAGTTGACCGCCATGAAGTCGTCGATGATTCCACCGTCGTCGTTGGTCAGAAGGCCATATCGCTGTCGGCCCTCGGCCAATGTGCGGAACCCTGCCGGCGACACCGATTCGAGCGCGGCGCCAGGGTCGTCCCCCCAAAGTTCGACAACGGCCATATGGGCGACGTCGAACAGGGCTGCGCTGGTGCGGCAAAAATTGTGCTCGGCCATCACACCCTCGTACTGGATCGGCATCTCCCAGCCGGCGAACGGCACCAGACGAGCACCGAGCTCGGTGTGCAGCCGGTGCAACGGCGTTGTCTTGAGTGGGTCTGGAGTTGACACGGTCGGTACCTCATCGCAGTGGACGTTCGATACCCCCTCTGTCAGTGTGCCTGAGAGCGTTTGCCCCTTCGGCGGTTGGACCGTACCCATCCCAAGGTGCCCAACTCTCTCCAGAGGAGCCGGAGTGCAGATGCGGTACGGGGGCCTGAGAGATTCCGGGGTGGTTGCTCCTTCGGCGACCGGGATCGGACCGGTGCTCTCCCACACTGCTGTGCGGCTCACGGTCGACGCTAGCAAAGATCTGGTTGGAGTGTGCCCTTGGAACGCCGACGCTCACGCCAGCTGTACAACCTACGCTGGGTTCGTGCAGCGTCACCTGTTCGACGAGGTCGAAGATGTCGTGAGAGGTATGGCCCCCGAAGGGCTCGGCGAACTCCAGGTCACTTCCCGGCGTTGGGGGATCAAGGTTTGGTTCGGGTCGCCCTCCCCACAACGTGTCCACTACGAAGCACAACTGATCCGACGAGCCCACTTCGATGACGGCGAGGGCTGGGCGCTCGAGATTGGCTTCCATGCAGAACACAAGGACGAAGCCCGCAACGAGGCAGAGCTGGCGGGCCTGATGGAATGTGAAGGCGAATGGATGTCCAAGCTCGGCGGTGATCCCGAGGCCGGCCCGTTTCTCGGAAACCCACAGTGGCGACGGGTGAGCGAAGTCTGGCTGGACCCGGAGATGGACGATCCCGGTACGGGGTTTGAGATCGGCAGCAGGCTGGTGGACTATCTCGACGCGCTCGAGCCGTGCCGACATCCGACGACCTGAATCAGTGGGTGATCGAGGACCCGGACGTGCTTGACTAGCAGGCGTGACGATCGTGGTTGATCCCGGAAGCTTCACAGCCCAATGGATGGAGCAACTTCGGATCCATCTGCCCGAGGATCATCTGGTGACCCACCACGCCGAGGTGGATCCACGCGAGGTCGAGTTCGTCGTGCACTGGCAACACCCGACCGAAAGAATCCTCAGCTACCCGAACCTCAAAGCGCTGGTCCTAGCCAGCGCCGGTTTCGATCACATCGCTCCCGAGGTTCGCGCCACCGTCCCCGTCGTACGGCTTCTCGACCCGGCGATGGCCGACGACATTGCGCTCTACTGCCTCAGCTGGATCATTCATTTCCAGCGGGACTTCGACCTTTTCGCCCAGAACCAGCTCACAGCGCGATGGGAGAAGGGCGACCAGAGGTTCGCCCGCCACTACACCGTCGGCGTGCTCGGCCAGGGCAAGATCGGATCAGCGGTACGCGAGACGATCTCCGGCCAGGGCTTTCCGGTGATCGGCTGGTCCCGTTCGAACAACGATCGATCCCTGGTCACGTTCTTCGCCGACTGCGACGTCGTTGTCAACCTGTTGCCGAACAACGAGGGCACTCGCCGTCTCATCTCGACCGACCTTTTGTCGGCACTCGGCGACGGGGTACTGATCAATGTTGGGCGCGGGCCGACCGTCGATTCCGATGCCCTGTTGAGCTCACTTGATGGTCCTCTACGAGCCGCGGTCTTGGATGTGTTCGACACCGAACCGCTGCCCGAACAGGACCCGTTGTGGTCACACCCCAAGACCGTGATCACACCCCACATCGCCGGCAGGACCGATCCACACACCGCCGCCCCGGTGGTCGCCAACAACATTCGTCTCCTGCGGGCCGGACAATCGCCCACCGGCCTCGTGCACTTCTAGCCCCGCGGTCAGGCCAGGGCGGAGGCGAACAGTTCCAGCATGTTGGGCGGGCCTGACAGCAGGAACGTAGTGATGCAGCTCTTGCGCCACTCGGTCAGTTCCTCTTGGATCTTTCCGATCGGCCCCACGAGGGCCACGTCCTCCACCATCTTCAAGGGGATCGATGCAATCGCCTCGTCCTTGCGGCCCTCCAGATACAGCTGTTGAACCTTGGTGGCCACGTCCTCATATCCCATGCGAACGAAGACATCGAAATGGAAGTTGGCGCCCTTGGCGCCCATTCCCCCTGCGTAGAGGGCGAGAACCGGACGGATCCGATCTGCTGCCTTTTCTACATCGTCATCGGGGGACACCCAGAGAGGTGAACACACTTCGAATCTGTCGGTCTTGGCGGGGTCCCCGGCCGCCTCGAAGCCGAGCTTGAGACGTTCCCGGTACCAGTTGTCTTCTTTGGGGGTGAAGAACAGCGGTAACCATCCATCGCAGATCTCTGCCGAGAGCGACACGTTCTTTGGTCCCTCGGCGGCGAGGAAGATCGGGATATCGGGCCGGTACGGATGGAGGGTGGATTTGAGCGGCTTCCCGAGGTTCATGCCGCCGTCGAACGGGAGCTGGAAGTGGTCGCCATCGAATTCGACCGGTGCCTTCCGGGCGAAGACGTCACGCATGATGCTGACGTACTCACGGGTGCGAGCGAGCGGCTTGGGGTAGGGCTGGCCATACCAGCCCTCCACCACCTGGGGGCCCGAGGCGCCGATTCCTAGAATCATGCGGCCACCGGACAGATGATCCAACGTCATCGCCGCCATTGCGGTCGCGGTCGGGGTACGGGCTGACATCTGCGCGATGCCGGTGCCCAAGCGCACGTTCTTGGTGTTGGCCCCCCACCACGCCAGGGGAGTGAAACAGTCCGACCCGTATGCTTCGGCGGTCCAGACCGAATCGAAGCCGAGCCGATCGGCCTCCCTCACTCCCTCGAGCGCCCCATCCGGGGGTCCTGCGCTCCAGTAGCCAACTGAGTAGGCGAGTTTGATCTTCTTGTCGGTAGTCACCTTCGGGACCCTAGACCGTTCTATGGCGAACGGCATAGTCTCGGCGGCCCGTGAACGCCTTAGGGTGACCGACATGGCAAAGAGGCCTCAGATCTTGGTGACCAACGACGACGGAATCGACTCGCTCGGGCTGTATGAGCTCGCCCGAGCCGTCTCCGAACACGGTGATGTGATGGTGGTGGCCCCCGATCAAGAATTCAGCGGAGCCAGTTCGGCTATCGGTTCGATCGCCGATATGAAACCGCAGGCCCACCGGCGTGAGATCCCCGATCTGCCCGGCGACAACAACGTCTGGGCGGTGTCAGGGCCGCCGGCGTTGTGCGTACTGTTCGTGCGGATGGGAGCCTTTGATTTCGAACCCGACCTGGTGGTGAGCGGCATCAATCCCGGTGCCAACATCGGGCGTTCGGTGTACCACTCGGGAACCATCGGGGCGTGCCTCACCGGCCGCAACGGCGGAGTGTCAGGGATCGCAGTCAGCCAGGCACTTCAGCACTGGAACACGAACGGACAATCGTGGAACGAGGCCATCGCCAAACTCGACTGGTCGACTGCGGCGACACTGGGCGCTACAGCGGCCGGTGCCATGTTGGCATCACCTCCGGCCGAGCCACAGGTGCTCAACATCAACGTCCCCGACAAGCCGCTGGCCGAGATCAACCGGTGGTCTTGGACCACGGTGTCGGAGAAGCCCCCCAGCGAATCGAGCGCCGCCCGGCTCGAATCGATCGCGGGGCACACCAACTCCTTCGATATCAAGGTCGATTGGGGCAGCAAGTGGGACGGCGAGAACGGAAGCGACGTGCACGCCATAAGCGAGGGCGAGCTCTCCCTCACCTGGATCGCCAAGTTGACCGCACAGCCCGACGACGGATCCGGCGTAGGCACTGCTGTGGAACAAGTTCTGCGTTGACTACATGCCCTCGGCGAGCTCGATCGCTTTACTGGCCAGAGAGTCGATCTGGACCCTGAACGCATCGAGGTCCACCTCGTTGTCCAGGGCACCTTTCATGTAGCGGCTCAACACCCCCTCCACGATGGCTCCGAGGCGCCAGAACTGAAAAGCGCGGTAGTAGTCGGGGTTCTGCACCTCGAACCCGGTCTTGTCCACGTACCGGTCGATCAACTGATCGCGAGTCATGAAGCCACCGTCGGCGGTGGGGAAGTCGGTCGCCCCGGCGACCTGGTCGGCTTCGCCCGGTTCGACCCAATTGTTGAGCAGGTAGCCAAGGTCGGCGAGGGGGTCGCCGAGGGTGCACAGCTCCCAGTCGAGAACCGCCGCCACCTGTCCCGTTCCGGGTGTGATCAACATGTTGCCGAGCCGGTAGTCGCCGTGGACGACCGTGTTGTACTTCTCCTCCGGTAGCGCCTCGAGGAGCAGTGCATAGGTGCGGTCCATCTCAGCCAGCTCCCGGGTCTTTGTCTTCTCCCACTGGCCCTGCCACCGGTTGAGTTGCCGCTCCAGGTAACCAGAACGGCGACCGAGATCTCCCAGGCCGATCTCGTCGGGATCGGCGGTGTGAAGCGCCGCCAGGGTGTCGATCACGGACTCGCTGAGCGAGACTCTCTGATCGAGGGGCAGGGTCTCGGCGGTGATGGCGCGGTCGTGGAGCACCACGCCCTCGACGAAATCCATCACGTAGAACGGTGCGTCGTTCACGCCTTCGTCGGTACACAAACCCAGGGTGGTGGGACACGCAACCGGGGTGTTGCCGAACGCAGTGATGACCCGATGCTCCCGAACCATGTCGTGGGCGGTGGCCAACACGGCTGCCAAAGGAGGGCGCCGAAGCACGAGTTTTCGTCCCACCCTGTCGGTCACGGCGAATGTGAGGTTGCTGTGGCCGCCGGCGATCGGGCTGAATGTGAACGGAGCTTCAACACCTTCGATGTTGTCCGTCAGCCATCGGGTCACACGGTCGAGGTTGATTCCAGCTGTTCCCACCGGCTCGACGTTACTGCCTCAGTACCACCAGTGACCAAGGCCCCTCATCGCGTTGGTCAACGATGCCGTAACCCGGGTAGGAACCGACCGCCCGATCGACCTGATCTCGCCCCTGCAAGCCGGTGGCGACGAGCGTGGCCGTCGGACATCCCAGCTGAACGATTGCGGGCCCTTCGATTTCGTGCACCCCGACGAGGGTGTTGACCACGATGATGTCGAAGCCTTCGGATTCGGCCAGCCATCCGGTGCTCACCAGTTGCGATGGTGATGCGGTCACATAGCTCGTGTTGTGCTCCACCGAGTTCCGATGGGCATTGCGAGTCGCTACCGCAACCGCCTCAGGGTCGATGTCGCAACCGGTTGCTACGAATCCCTGTCGTGCTGCCGCGATGCTGAGGACGCCGGTTCCGGTCCCGACGTCGAGCAGGGTTCGTTGCTCGCCCGGGCCCAACGCATCGAGCGCGTCCAACGCAAGTCTGCTGGTCGGGTGACCACCGTGGCCGAACGCCGCACCCACCTCCAGCTCGATCTCGCCGGTCGGGAGGACAATGTGAGCGAGATCCTCCCGGTCCCAGGTTCGGGCCGGTTCGACCACTCCCCGGTTTTCCTGTGCGAATCGGACGGCGTCGCCATGGTCGATGAAGCCGACGAGAACAGTGTCGCCGTCGTGGGCCCAGCCGCTGGATTCTGCCAACGTTGCTGCGATCTCGATGGACTCCGAATCGGCGCCGTGGATACGAACGACCCAACTCACTGGAGTTCTACCGCTGGGTGGTGATGCCGACCCGGACGAGCTGTACGAACGTTTCGCCCGGGGTCAACAGGATGGGTTCGGGCCCTACCCGCAGGGTGAACGCCTGGCTCACATCGAATCGTTGCCACGTGCCCACGATGTGTCTGCCCTCGGTGTAGACGTGGGCCACGCCCAAGCCGGTGCTTACCGCTTCGGGAGTGTCGGCATCGGCTGGTGAGGGCCGGTGGTCCATCTCGAGCACGACGACGTTGTCGGGGGCGATGATCGTGCCGTCGTCCATCTTGTGGGTCTGACCGTTCTGGGTGCGCTGCCAACCCCGAAGGTCCTGGTTCCATTGGTACTCAACGACGGTCCGTCCGTAGTTGATCCTGACACCGTTGGTGGCCTCGCCGAGGGTGCCGGGGACGCCGGCTTCACGATATTCGAAGATCTCCTGCGGGGCCGTGCCTGCGGGTGCCGCCGCCATGATCTGGTTGCTGGTGACGTACAGGTTGTGGGGAGCCTGCCGGGTGTTGTCACGGAAGTACGCCCACGGTGTGGATTCCCGATTTCGGTTGACCAGTGCGACGCCATCGAAATCGTTGAGGATCTGGAGCACGGTGGGATTTCCGCCTGAGGCGGCCATGACCGGTAGGTTCAGAGCCCCCAGGATTCCGAAGTCAGTGGTGCGAGCCGACCGAACCGGACCGATGGTGGCGGGGAACTCGCTGTGGAACATTGCGATGAAACGGCTGATGCCGAATTCGACCTCTTCTTCGAACACGATGTCGGCATACTGCAGCGCACGCTGGGGGACCGCTCCCTGGTTGTTGTCGATCTTCACCGCCAACGCCCGGTTGGGGTTGGTCGTTTCGGATCGCTCGCCGGTGAGAGGGTGCTTGACCGGGTAGAGCCGAGCCATTCGGTTGCGATACTCGGGTTGGGCCAGGAACCCTCCGATGACGCCGGTGTACGCGCCCCCGTCACGGATGACACCGGACCAATAGTCGAGTCCGACCGGCTCCGGGGCACGACCCAACATCCCGACGTACATCATGGTGGCCTTGACGATGGGATCCATGTCGCGGATGTTCTCCACGCTCTCGCTGAACCCCAGCATCACGGCGCCCCTGCTGGTGCCTGTGGCCATCTCGTCCAACCAGAACTCGAGTCCGACCGCATCGGCGGGGCGGCCGAGCACGTTTTGGTACACGAGCTCGATGAACTCGGCGTCATCGAGCGCTCCGTAGGTGTTCTGGAATTCGGCCGACATGGCGTATTCGTGGGACACCGCCAGCGTGGATGAGCCGGTGCTGAGCTTGCCCGCCCAGAACTTCAG
>JBLYYW010000391.1:0-3471 GCA_048550155.1 Acidimicrobiales bacterium
AGGCAGTAGGCCACCATCTCCTCGCCGTCGAACGCGACAAAGCTCAGGTCCAGCCGTCGACCGAACGAGTCGATGACGTCGTTCATCCAGGCTGACTCCGATCGTGGCGTCGTTCCCCAATGATCGAGGAACGCCGAGTTGTACACCAGCCGGGCGGCTTCGTGATGCTCGGGTTGCCAGGGAACGATGGTGATGTCGGCGCGTTCTGGAAGTGGCGGAAGATCCTCGAGCCCTCGTTGCAGTTCGTCGAACCAGCGAGCATCAGCGAAACCGGCGGACTCGAACAGTGCGGCCCGGTCGTCCTGCCACAGGTACCGCTCGGCGATCACGATCGCTTCGAGCGATCCAGGTGTCTTCCCCAATCGCTCCCGGGCCCGGTCGACCTGCCAGGCCAGCATCTGGCTACCGAAACCCTGTCGTCGATGGTCGGGGTGGATTCCGCCGTGGAGTACGGCCCGTTCGAGCTTCAATCCGGAGGGTGAATGAGTGACCTGGCCCCATCCAACGAGGTCCTCGCCGTTCCACTTGAGTCGTAGATTCTCCGCTGCCGGGTTGCTCGAGTCGTGAAACAGCTCTTCGACCTCGTCTTCGCTGGTGAGAAATGGTTGCTGGTCGGCCAGTTCGATCCGGCGGATCAAGCTGTGGAGTAGTTCGGCGTGTTCGGGACCGGCTGATTGCAGAAAGCCGGGGGCGTCGTCCATGTTGAAACCCTATTCTGCACGGCGGTGCGCGTCAGCCCAGTTTGGCCACACGGGCTGCGTGGCGCCCACCTTCGAACTCGGCTGCCAAGAACGCGTCGACGCAGTCGAGGACGACCTGCTCGCCGAGAAACCGCTGGCCAACGCACATCACGTTCGCGTCGTTGTGCTGGCGGGTCAGTCGTGCGCTCGTGACGTCGTGGACCGTTCCAGCCCGGACACCAGGCACCTTGTTGGCTGCAATACAGATCCCGATGCCACTTCCGCAGACGGCCAGGCCGTATCGGGCGTCGCCGGCAGCTACCGCTTCGCCGATCGCCTTTCCGAAATCGGGATAGTCCACCCGGTCGGTGCTGTTTGTGCCGAGGTCGAGCACGTCGTAGCCCTGTTCGGCGAGGTGCGCAGCGATCATGGACTTGTAGGCGAAGCCGGCATGGTCGGAGGCGACAGCGACGGTGAGCGACATGGCCTGAGTGTATTGTCAGGCCATGCTCAAACGCTTGTGGAACAGGCTGATGCGGAACCTCTCAGCAAGGGATGAATCCAAGCCCATCATCTCGAAGGCCGATGTCGATCCCGAGATAGTTGCCCGTAGCCAGAACACGTGGGAAGGCGGCGGTGGGTGCTAGAGATCCGGGTAGGGGGCGAACCCGCTGCACAAGGTTCGGACTTCCTCCCTGATGGCTGCTACAGCTGATTCGTCGGTTCGATCGCGGAGTGTGCGTGCGATGAGCGACGCGATGTGTTCCATCTCGCCCTCCTTCATCCCCTGCGTGGTGACCGAAGGAGTTCCGATCCGAATACCGGAGGTCACGAACGGGGAACGAGGATCATCGGGAATGGTGTTTCGGTTCAGCGTGATCCCGGCTTCGTCGAGGACGATCTGTGCTTCCTTGCCGGTGAGGTCGGCATCGAAGGATCGGAGATCGACCAGCAGAAGGTGAGTGTCGGTCCCGCCGCTCACAAGGCGGAACCCTTCTTCGACCAGCTTCTTTGCCATGGCTTGCGCATTCGACACGATCTGAGCGGAATAGGCCTTGAAGTCTGCCGTCTGAGCCTCGGCGAAGGCCACAGCCTTCGCAGCGATGCTGTGTTCCTGCGGTCCGCCTTGCTGACCGGGGAACACCGCGGTGTTGATGGCCTTGGCATGCTCGGCGGTGGAAAGGATGCAGCCGCCCCGCGGGCCGCGGAGGGTCTTGTGCGTGGTGAAGGTGACGATGTCGCAGACTTCCATTGGGTTGGGGTAGACGCCGCCGGCGATCAGACCGGCCACGTGGGCCGCATCGAACATCAGCAGAGCGCCGACGCTGTCAGCGATCTCACGGAACGGGCGGGCGTCGATGATTCGCGGGTAGGCGGTTGCGCCGGTCACGATCATCTTGGGCTTGTGTAGCTCGGCCAGCTCGGCCACGTCGTGCATGTCGATGCGTTCGTCGCTTTCGGTGAGGCCGTAGCCCACGAAGTTGTACTGAATGCCGGAAGCGTTGACCGGGGAGCCGTGGGTGAGGTGTCCACCGTGGTCCAGGCTCAGGCCGAGCACGGTGTCGCCCTGGTTCAGCAGCGCCTGGTAGACGGCCATGTTGGCGTTGGCGCCAGAGTGGGGTTGGACATTGGCATGCTCTGCGCCGAACAGTTCCTTGATGCGGTCGATCGCCAGCTGCTCGGCACGGTCGACGACCGAGTTCCCGCCGTAGTAGCGCTTGCCGGGGTAACCCTCGGAGTATTTGTTGGTGAAGACCGAACCGGTTGCCTTCATGACCGCTGGAGACGCGAAGTTCTCTGATGCGATCAGCTGAAGACCGGTGTTCTGGCGTTCGATCTCCGCCCTCTCGATTTCTGCATAGACGGTGTCATCGACGATGGGCCAAGGCATCCGGCCAGGCTACAACCGCTCGTCGGTTTCGCCCGACACGCTCGAAGCGGGGCACCGCCTGCGCCATCGGGAGCGAGGAGGCGCGGTACCGAATCGGAACTTGCCGTACCGCAGGGCCGATGGGAGACTTCGGCCATGAAGAACGACATCACAGAGCTGTTCGGGATTGAGTTCCCCATCTTTGCCTTCAGTCATTGTCGGGATGTCGTGGCGGCGGTGTCCAAGGCCGGGGGACTCGGGGTACTGGGAGCGGTCGCCCACAGCGACGAGCAGCTCGAGATCGATCTCGACTGGATCGAAGCCGAGATCGGAGACCGACCCTATGGCGTCGACCTGATCATCCCGGCCAAGTACCTCGGCGACGACGAGGGCGGCTACTCCGCAGAACAAATCCAGCAACTGATACCGGCCGAACATCGGGCGTTCGTTGACGACATCCTGGCTCGCTACGAGGTCCCCGAAGGCACCGACGATGATGGCGGGCTGATGACCCAAACCGGCGATGCCACGTTCTCGGCCAATCGGGCGGCGCCACAACTGGAGATTGCGCTGGCTCACAAGGCGCGATTCCTGGTCAATGCGTTGGGGCCGCCGCCCAAGCACATGGTGGACCGGGTGAAGGAAGAGGGTCGACTTGTGGGCGCGCTTGCCGGCAAGGCTCAGCACGCGCAGCGACATGTGAACGCAGGTGTTGATGTGATCATCGCTCAGGGGTCCGAGGCAGGAGGACACACCGGAGAAATCGGCACCATGGTGCTGATCCCCGAGGTGGTCGACGCGGTCGACGTTCCGGTGCTCGCCGCCGGGGGGATAGGTCGTGGACGTCAGATGGCAGCGGCGATGGCGCTCGGCGCGCAAGGTGTGTGGTGCGGATCGGTTTGGCTCACGACCGAGGAGGCC